>CAJPQU010000020.1 GCA_905372875.1 uncultured Schwartzia sp.
AAAAAGCGTCAACACTTCTTTTGACACTTTCACCATCACTTCGGCCGTCAAATTTAAAAAGAATTTCCGTATCCGCAAAAATTACTGACACTCCTTACAATAGCCGAAAAATTTCACCTGATGATCCACGATCTGAAACTCTGTTTTCCGTGCCACATCTTCTTCTAAGTCCCCCATAAGATCATCGGGAAATTCCTGCACTTTCCCGCATTTCAGGCAAATGAGATGATGGTGTTGATGCTCGTCTGGCGTCAGATTTCCTACTTCATACCGACTGCATCCATCGCCGAACTCCATCTTTTGCAAAATTCCGATTTCCGCTAAAAGCTCTAAGCTTCGATAGACCGTAGCTAAGCCGATATCCATGGCTTCGGCACGCAAAATTCCGTAAACGTCTTCAGCACTCAAATGCTGCCCCGAGCGCGACAAAAAAACTTCCAAAACGATCCGGCGTTGGGTCGTCAATTTATGTTGCCGTGCCTGTAGCCGCTGCTTGAGAACCTCCATTGTAATGTCGCTTGCCATGATGTGATATCTCCTTTTGGTTAAAAGCCCTGTCTGCCACCTGAAATCTCTTAAATTTTAACGCGTCTGCAACCGTCTTTATTTTACAGTACCCATTCCCCGATTGCAACCACTTTTCCCCATCGAAAAATTCGTGATGACAATCTCCCGGGCCTTAAAATTCGATCCCTTTTTGCGCCTTAATTCCTCCTTGATAAGGATGTTTAATCAGCTTCATTTCCGTGACTAAATCCGCCCGTTCGATAAGTTCCGGCGCAGCATCGCGGCCAGTGAGAACCAAATGAAGCTGAGATGGCTTTTGGTCAATCAAGGCCAGCACCTGCGCGATCTCTAAAAGGTCAAATTTGACTGCATAATTGATCTCATCCAATATGATCATATCCCAATTGCCGCTCTGTATCTCTGCGACTGCCTCCTGCCAAGCTTCCATCGCTGCTTGTTTATGCTCTGCCATGTGCTCGGTATCCCGTCGTGAGAATCCTCGGCCACGGCGCCGGACTTCTATCCTCCCGTCTGCCCGTCGCAGGGTCCTCAACGTCTCCAACTCACCGTATTTCCACGATCCTTTGATAAATTGCAGAATAAGGATTCGAAGGCCGTCACCCCAAGCCCGCATCGCTAACCCTAAGGCCGCGGTGGTCTTCCCTTTGCCGTTCCCTGTGTGCACAATGACCAATCCCTGTGCTGTCAAATCTTCCATCCCCTTAAATTTTTTTGCCAAATGGAGTTTCAAAGAGGTATACTAATATTGGTCTTATTTTTATTATACCATAACCACTAACCGCAGGCGGCGCTTCGCTTACTTTGTTAAGTGCTTAAGCGTATGTTCTCACTAAGCTCTCGTTGCCCTGCGATCACACACACTAAGCGGTCACATTATACATCACTTGGAGAAGTTATGAGGAAATTTATCCTTTTTACATTAATCTTCGCGATATTCACAGCCATCCAGATTTACACGATGGAGAGAACAGATTATTTTCATCTGCATGATCAAACCACTTGGAATATTTTTTTTACCGAAAAGCAGGGACAGATGACCATGCATTGGGATAAACTGCCGTATCCTTGTCTCTACCGCGTCGACGCCTTTTCCAAGACCACCGGGCTGGTGCCGGAAGAAGCGCAGTATCACCCCTTTTACACGGACATCACCCGAAAAAATTATCAATTACTCTCGACAACCGCGATTCCCATGTATTATCAAATCACCGCTTACGGCCTCTTCGGACGCCTGACTTCCCCCATGAAACCCGAGCCAAATCCCAATTACGGCACTCCGATAGCCCCGATATCCATCTATCATTATACCGAAGAAAATCCCGGCAGTCGAAAACCTTATCTTGTCTGGCATACGGTTCCCCAGGCGGTCTGCTATGAAGTGGAATTTCTCTCTGCCCCTCCAGAAAAAGAAGGCGGCACGGAGCCATCTCCTCTCTATCATCTCGTCAGTAACGACAAGATTTATACCAATGGCTGGCAAGTGGATTTAGATGAATTAGGCCTCCAAGGGCCGATCTACTGGCGCGTTCGAGCGTTGGATCTCCAACGGCGTCCCATTGGCATCTTCTCAATGGCGGAACCTTTAGTAACCGACGCAGCACTTCCTTCTCCCGACCGTCCTCTGCTCAATGTGTTTGACAAGATGCCGGGCGAAGATGTCCCCCTCTACCCCGTTTATCAATGGATTCCCATGCATGGCGTCAATCGCTATGAAGTGGAACTTTTAGTGAGCCCCCCAGAGATTGAGCATGATATCACGCCCTCCCCGGTTCGTGCCTGGCACATGACCGTCGATAACTCCTTTAGCTGTTACGATGAATACCCCCGTCCTTACACGGGAGCATATTATTGGCGCGTGCGCGGCATTGACGAAGAGGGACATACCGTGGGCAGTTATTCGGACACAGGGCATTTTGTCATCGCTGATCACCCGCGCCGCCCCTTCGCCGCCGCCTTTGGGGACAGCATTACTCATGGTGGCGGGGCGCTTTCTTATTCCCCCTTTAATTTAGAATATAACTACACTACTTATTTGAATTTTCCCGCCTACAATCTCGGTCGCAGCGGTGACACATCGCATGATTCCCTGCTGCGTTTTGACGACGACGTTCTGCCTTACCACCCCTATAACCTTCTCATATTAACCGGCTCCAATGATCTGCGCTCCGATATCTCTGCTGCCGCCATCATTCAGGATTTAGAAGAAATAAGACAAAAATGTCAGCAAAACGACATCCGTCCCATCTTCCTCACCCTGATGCCCATAAATCCGGACAATATTGATCAAGCGTTCCACACTGAGACGGACGCCAATTGGCTGGAAAAACTACAAACTATCAACGATTTCATTCGCCAGCAAGACTATTACATCGATTTGGAACCTTATTTCTATGACTCCACAGGCACGCTTTTGGATACGGAATTAAGTGTAGACGGTCTTCATCCTGATATACGAGGAAAAATGCTCATGGCAGAAATTATCAACGCTCATCCAGAACAATTTCGCTGATGCATTGAGGAATATGTGGATACACAGGTAAGGGGTACTACCGTTCTTTGAACGCGTAGCACCCCTCTTACACATGCCATAGCACTGAAATCTTTTCAATCATTCGGCACAAATTTGCTTTTCTCTCCACGTTTCCACTGTCTGCTGTTCCTCCGCCATAAGATGCTTAGCCGCCGAAAGCTGTACGGCAACCTGATGATATGAGGTCCCGCCTAAAGAATCACGATGTTTTACGCAATTTTCCGGACGAAGGACTTCTCTGATATCTTCATCAAAGAGGGGAGAAAAATTTTTATACTCTTCTGCGGTAAGATCCGTCAGCCATTTATGCCGCTCTATACAATAGCGTACGGCTTTCCCGGCGACGGCGTGCGCTTCCCGGAAAGGAAGCCCCTTCTTCGCCAAATAATCCGCTAAATCTGTGGCATTGGAGAAATCCTCGGCCACCGCCTGTTCCGTCACTGCACGATTCACCTTCAAGCCGCGAAGTATACGAGCATAGACGGCCAAGCTGAATTTCACTGTGTCAATGGTATCAAATGTGCCTTCCTTGTCCTCCTGTAAATCTTTATTATAGGCCAAGGGCAACCCCTTTACCGTGGTCAACATTGCCATGAGATGGCCAATAACACGGCCCGTTTTCCCTCTCACCAATTCTGATACATCGGGATTTTTTTTCTGTGGCATCATACTGGAGCCGGTACAGTGCGCATCGTCAAGCTCGACAAAAGAAAATTCCCGGGAACACCAGAGGATGATTTCCTCGCTGAGACGGGATAAGTGTACCATAAGGATAGAACCTGCGGAAAGGAATTCCAGGATATAATCGCGATCGCTAACAGCGTCCAGACTGTTCATGTAAAGCGCTTCAAAATGGAGCAGTTCCGCCGTAAAGGCTCGGTCAATGGGAAAGGTCGTACCTGCCAATGCACCTGCACCCAGCGGCATGAGATCCGCCCGCTGGTAAACGCCGACGAAACGTTCAAAATCTCTTCCCAGCATAGCAAAATACGCCATGAGGTGATGAGAGAAAAGGATGGGCTGGGCGCGTTGCAGGTGGGTGTAGCCCGGCATGATGACATCTTCATACTTTTCCGCGGTTTCCACGAGTGCCCGCTGCATGTCAAGAATAAGATGCGCGACTTCCATCGTGGCACGACGCAGGTAGAGGTGCGTGTCTAAGGCCACTTGGTCGTTGCGACTGCGTGCCGTATGGAGACGTCCCCCCGCTTCGCCGATGGCCTCCGTTAGGCGTTTTTCAATATTCATATGAATATCTTCCAGGGCTGTGTCGAAGAAGAAATCTCCTTTTTCGATCCTCTCCTCGATATCCTTCAACCCACGGATAATGATATCCCGATCTGACTCGGATAGAATGCCGCACTTCGCTAACATGGTGGCATGAGCGATGCTGCCGGCAATATCTTCCCGGTACATCCTTCGATCAAAGCCGATAGAGGCCTGAAAAGCGTTGATCGTTTCGTCGGTGTTTTTTGTGAAACGACCGCCCCAAAGCGTCTCGTTCATTTTGACAACCCCGTCTTTTGTTGCATGAGCGCCCGTACTTTAAGCGGCAGGCCAAAAAGATTGATAAAACCGGTACCGTCTGCCTGATTGTAAACATCATCTTCCTCAAAGGTAACGTATTCCTGGTTATAGAGGGAATATGGAGATTTCGCCCCTGCAGACATGATATTCCCCTTGTACAGCCGCAGCTTTACCGTTCCTGTAACGGTACGCTGTGTACTATCCACAAAGGCGTCCAGCGCTTCCCGAAGCTGAGAGAACCATACGCCGTCGTAAACCAATTCGGCGTAACGGTGAGCGACCAATTCCTTATAGTGAAAGGTGACCCGATCGAGGCACAAGTATTCCAGCTCCCGATGGGCGTAATAGAGAATCGCACCACCGGGATTTTCGTAAACACCCCGAGATTTCATACCTACCAAACGATTCTCGCAGAGATCGGTGATGCCGATACCGTGTCGGGCCCCAATTTCATTGAGCTTTTGTAAAAGGTCGGCGGCCTTCATTTTCTTACTGTTCACCGCCACGGGAATACCCTTTTCAAAGTCTATCGTAACATATTCGTCCTCATCCGGTGCCTGTTCCGGCACGCGGGTCACTAAAAACATATCATCGTGCGGAGCATTCCAAGGATCTTCTAAATCCGAACCTTCGTGACTCAGGTGCCAAATATTACGATCCATGCTATAAGTTTTGTTCTCAGTAGCAATGGGAATATGATGCTGCTTGGCGTACTCAATCTCTTCCTCCCGGGACCGAAGCGCCCACTCCCGCCACGGCGCAATGATCTTAAGGTCAGGAGCCAGAGCTTTGACCGCCAGTTCAAAGCGCACTTGATCATTTCCTTTTCCTGTGGCCCCATGAGCAACCGCATCACAACCCTCCTGCCGGGCAATCTCGACTAACTTCTTAGCGATGACCGGACGGGCGAAGGAGGTGCCAAGGAGATACTTTCCTTCATAGACGGCTCCCGCCTTCAAGGTTGGCCAGACATATTCCGTTAGGAATTCCTCCGTAAGATCAGCCACGAACACCTTCGCCGCCCCGGAGGTAAGAGCCTTTTCCCGAACGACACTAAGCTCGTCCCCCTGTCCAATATCGGCACAGACAGCGATAACTTCACAGCCGTCATAGTTTTCTTTTAGCCACGGAATGATACAGGAAGTGTCTAATCCGCCTGAATACGCCAGCGCTACTTTCTTTACTTTTGTTGCCATATTGTCTAACAGCTCCTTAAAATGATGATTATGAGTAAACCCTCAGTCCCCCATGGTGAGAGCGAGGATCGCCTTTTGTGTATGGAGGCGGTTTTCTGCCTGTTCAAAAATAATATCAGCATTCTCCTCGAAAACGTCTGCCGTAATCTCCTCGCCGCGGTGAGCAGGGAGGCAGTGCATGACAATGGCCCGCTTGGCGGCCAACTGAAGGAGCGCCCGGTTTACCTGGTAGCCGGCAAAATCGTGACGACGCCTATCCGCCTCTTCTTCCTTGCCCATGCTGATCCAAGTATCGGTATAGAGAATATCCGCGTCTTTTACTGCTTCCGCCGCGTCATGGGTCAGAGAAATAAGCGTGCCTAATCTATGTGCGTCAGCACGGGCATTCTGTACAATCTGCGGATCGGGGTCGTAGCCCTCGGGAGTGGCAACGGTGAAGTCAATCCCCATTTTGGCGCAGGCATACATAAGGGAATGTGCCATATTATTGCCATCACCGATGTAGGCGAGTTTAAGCCCCCGAAGATTTTGGCCGCAATATTCGCGAATGGTCAGCAGATCTGTCAAGGCCTGGCAGGGATGCAGAAGATCCGTCAGCCCGTTGATGACCGGAACCGCTGCCCATTGCGCAAACTCTACCAATTTATCGTGACCAAAAGTGCGAAGCATGATGCCGTCTAAATAGCGCGACAAGACGCGTGCCGTATCTTGAATCGGCTCGCCTCGTCCCAGCTGTAAATCGCGGTGAGAAAGGAACATAGCCTGTCCTCCCAGTTGATACATCCCCGCTTCGAAAGAAACCCGCGTGCGGGTGGAAGACTTTTCAAAGATCAGGCCCAGCATTTTCCCCTTAAGCAGCCTATGTTCGCTTCCACCTCGTAATTTGGCTTTTAATACTCGCGCTAATTCCAATATCTCGTTAATTTCTTCCACGGTAAGATCATGAATGGAAAGTAAATCCCGTCCTTTCAACATAATACAACCTCCATAAATAAAATTCCCGTTTTGACTGTAAATCCTTTTTAGGAAAAAGCATCACAGTCGCCCAAAACTCTCCTCCTCATTAGGCGAAGGCAGGTAAGACACGGTCCAAAATCGTAATCAATTCGTCGATCTGCCCCTTGTTCACAATGAGCGGCGGTACAAAACGCAAAACGTTTTCCGCTGTGCAGTTGATGATAGCCCCTTCGGTCAGGCAAGCATTGACAATCTCTCGTCCTGGCTTAGATAATTGCACCCCTAAAAGCAGTCCCTGCCCGCGTACTTGGAGAATGAGATGAGAATATTTTTGCTGTAATTTCTCTAATTGCCTTTTGAAATACCTGCCCGTTTCTTGCACATGAAGGAGAAAATCCGGCTTTTCCAGTTCGTCCAGTACCGCTAAAGCCGCCGCACAGGCTAAGGGGTTGCCTCCGAAAGTGGAACCATGGTCGCCGAGGCCAAAAGCCGCCGCCACTTTGTCGCTGGCAATAAAAGCCCCAATGGGAACGCCGCCTGCGAGCCCCTTAGCCAATGTCACAATATCCGGTTGAATGTCAACCCCTTCGTAAGCGAAAAATGTCCCGGTTCGGCCCATGCCGCTTTGAATCTCATCCAAAATTAGGCAAGCGTCATATTGATCGCAAAGGGCACGAACCCGCTTCCAATACCCCGCGGGGGGAACGTGGACACCGCCTTCTCCCTGTATTGTCTCCAGCAGGACGGCGCATGTCTTATCGCTCATCTGCGCCTTCAGAGCATCGCTGTCGCCGTAAGCGACATAAGTAAACCCGCCGGGCAGCGGACCGAAACCTTCTTGATATTTTGGCTGTCCCGTGGCCGTCAAGGTGGCCAGTGTCCGCCCATGAAAGCTGTGATGCGCTGTGATAATCTCAATCTTCTCCGGGTTTTTGCGCCAGGCGTATTTGCGGGCCAGCTTAATAGCTCCCTCGTTGGCCTCAGCTCCGGAATTACCGAAAAACACCTTTCCCAAGCCGCTGATCCGCGTCAGCCTTGCCGCCACGTCCGCCTGGACTTGCGTGTAATAAAGATTCGAACAGTGGATCATACGTTCCGCCTGCTCCGCGATCGCTCGCACCAGCGTGGGGTAAGCATGCCCCAGCACGTTCACGGCGATACCGCCTAAGAAATCAAGGTATCGGCGCCCTTTCGTATCGTAAACGCAAACACCGGCCCCGTGATCAAGAACGATCCCATACCGGGCGAATACCGGCAGATAGGATGCTTTATCCTTGGCGTAAATCTCTTCATCTGTTTCTCGCATACGATTGCCTCCTCAACGCACAATCTCCGTACCGATGCCCTGGGCAGTGAACAGTTCCAAAAGAAGCGAATGGGAAAGCCGGCCATCGATAATGCAAGCCTTCTTCGTTCCCTCGGCCAAGGCACACAGACAAGACTCCACTTTAGGAATCATCCCACCAGAAATGATTCCTTCATCAATGTAGCGTCGGGCCTCTTTTCCCGTCAACGACGAAATAAACGAGGATTTATCCGTATAATTTTCGTAGATTCCCTCTACATCTGTCAAGAGCAACAACTTTTCCGCCTGCAGCGCCCCGGCCACTTTGGCCGCCACATAGTCGGCGTTAATATTGTAGCTCTCTCCACCTTCGCCCACGCCCACCGGTGCTACTACCGGAATGTAACCCTCCCCCAATATGTCACTAAGAACGGAGGCGGTGATGGACTCTACTTCACCCACATAACCGATATCAACGTACTCCACCTGCCCATCGCGATGGACTTCCGCTAATTTCTTCTTCGCGCGGATGAGATTGCCGTCCTTTCCTGACAAACCAATTGCATGATTGCCAGACTGACTCAGGCGATTGACAATTTCCGAATTGACCTTGCCGATAAGAACCATCTCCGCGATGGCCATGGTTTCTTTGTCTGTCACCCGCAAACCGCTGACGAATTCCGATGTCTTGCCAATTTTTTTTAAAAAGTTGGTGATATCCGGACCACCCCCGTGAACAATGACCGGATGAATCCCCACATACCGCATCAAAGTGATATCCGTGATGACTTTCGATTTTAGTTCATCGCTGATCATTGCATTGCCGCCATACTTGATAACAATGGTCTTGCCAAAGAATTCTTGGATGTAAGGCAAAGCCTCCACCAAAATATTCGCCGTATCTTGTGGTGAAAACATCCTTTCCCTCCTCAGGTGTGGTATTCGCCGTTAATCTTCACATATTCATACGAGAAATCACAGGACCAGACGGTCGCTGCCGCCTCCCCCACCCCTAAATCAATGGTGACGGTAATATCGTGTGCCTCCATCACTTTATCCAGCGCCGCAGCATCAAATGATGTTCCAGTACCGTGAACATAAACGGGAATCCCGCCAAATTTTACCACCGTCTTTTCCGGTGTCATGGGTACACCAGCGTATCCCACAGCGCATATTACTCGGCCCCAGTTTGGATCCTCACCGAAAAAGGCCGTCTTCACCAGTGGTGATTTGGCTACACTCATGGCCACCTGCTTAGCGTCCGCAAAGGATTTTGCTCCTGTGACCTCAATGGTCAAAAACTTGGTTGCGCCTTCTCCGTCAGCAGCAATACGCTGAGCCAGGCCGGTGCAAAGCGCCCGCAGCGTCGCACAGAAAATGTCATATTCCGGCCCCTTCCTCGCGATTTTTGGATTTCCCGCCGCACCGTTGGCCATGACTACGGCCATATCATTGGTACTCATGTCACCGTCAATGGAGATCATATTAAATGTCACGCCTACAACATCCGTCAGAGCTTCTTGGAGAAGAGACGGTTCAATCGCCGCATCGGTAGTGATAAAAGCCAACATCGTAGCCATGTCCGGCTGAATCATCCCCGATCCCTTAGCAATAGCACCGAAGCGAACTTTTGTCCCGCCGATATTGATCTCCGTGGCTCCGGCCTTAGAATAGGTATCTGTGGTGAGAATAGCCTGGCCTGCCGCCTCGCTTCCCTCGGGAGAGAGGTGAGCAGCTGCCTCCTTTATCCCGGCACGTATTTTCTCCATGGGCAGCCGGACTCCGATGACCCCGGTAGAGGCCACGATCACTTCTTTCGCTTGACAACCTAAGGCCTGCCCCGCCAACATCCCCATTTCTTCGGCATCAGCCAATCCCGGCTCCCCGGTACAGGCATTGGCGCAGCCTGCGTTGGCCACAATGGCCCGAGCTGTGCCGTTATGAACCACATCCTTTGACACATAAACGGGAGCCGCCGCCACCTGATTTTTGGTAAAAGTCCCCGCCACCGCTGCTGCCCGATCCGAATAAATAAGCGCTAAATCGAGATTTCCACTCTTTTTGATACCGGCTTTTATTCCCGCGGCAGTAAATCCCTTCGGAAAGGTTATGCCTTTCTTCGCTGCTTCATCGCTAAACATAGTTCTTCCTCCTAAAATGAACACTTGGTTAACTTATTTATTATTTTCCCAACTTATCATGATGAGATCACTTGTTTAAGGATACAGGGGAGCGGCATCAATCCCCAAGTGCTCCGAAAATCCAGCGGCAATATTAAAATTTTGCACCGCCTGTCCTGCCGCACCTTTGACCAGGTTGTCGATGGCGGAGAGAACGATGACACGATGGGTCCGCGGGTCGATATGCCAGCCTAAATCGCAGAAATTAGATCCGCGGACAAATTTCGTTTCCGGATACGCGCCTCGTCCTCGTAAACGAATGAAGAATTCGTCCCCATACAAAGCGTGAAAAGCCTCATCCACCATCGCCGCCGTAACCCCCTCTTGCAGGGACGCATAGGCAGTGCTCAGGATTCCCCGGGCCATGGGGACCAAATGAGGCGTAAAATTCAACGTTACTTCTTGTCCGCCAATATCCGTCAACGTCTGTTCAATCTCCGGTGTATGGCGATGGCTCGTGACGCTATACGCTTTAAAATTATCATACAGCTCGGGAAAATGGTTTGACAGGTTCGCCGTCCGTCCGGCTCCTGATACACCAGATTTTGCGTCGATGACAATACTCTGAACGTCAATGAGCTGATGCTTGACCAGCGGAGCCAGTGCCAAAATGCCGGCGGTCGTATAGCATCCGGCATTGCCGATGATCCGCGCCTCTCTGATCTTCTCTCGATAAATCTCCGCCAAACCATAAACTCTTTGCGCCTCAGGATGTGTATGCTTCACTTTATACCATTTCTCATATATCGCTGAATTACGAAAGCGATAATCCGCCCCTAAATCAATGATCCGAACCGGCTGATGAGAGAGTTTACGGCCGATTTCCATAGCATACCCCGCGGGAAGACCAATGAAAATAAAGTCGCTGTCCGCCCCGATTCCTGCCAAATTTTCCAGACTTTCTAAAGTGTGATCGCAAAGCCCTGTCAGATGCGGATATACTTCAGATATTCGTCGATCCGTATAGCTTTCCGACGTGATATGTACAATTTCAGTCTTAGGATGTCCAGACAGGAGCCGCAGAAGTTCCGCTCCCGCATACCCTGTCGCCCCTATAATACTGACTCTCATGACCATATCCCCTTCCCGATGGACGTGCTTATAATTATACAACATGTATGCATAAAAATGCAATAGGCGGCGAAAATTTTCTTTCGTGCACACGATACGTTATTATACATCATCCGTGGGCATAAATCACCTTCCGCCACCTTTGTTATACTGCGGCAAAAGTCCAACGACAGAAAGAAATATTGCTGTATCGAAGTTGTCATTTTCTCTACCGCCGTCATAAAAAAGAAAGACTATGCGAAGGGATTTTTTTCCTTTATAATAAATCTACAGACATTACAACGAATCGAGGAGGATTTCCGGTGAATGAATTGGCTTATATTGACGGAGCTTTTATTGACTTAAAAGAATACGCGGTACAATTAGAAGATCGCGGCTATCAGATGGGAGACGGCGTGTACGAAATGCTTCGCGTTTACGACGGAACCTGTTTTGCCGTCAAGCGCCATTTGGATCGCTACCGCCGCTCCATGCGCGAGCTCTCCATCCCCATCACCGATACGGACGAGGAGCTTTACCATCTGTTCAATGAAATGATTGTGAAAAGCGATATCAAAAACGGCCTCCTCTACTTTCAACTGACCCGCGGCACCGCGCCGCGCCGTTATCCATTTCCCGAGCCAAGTCTGCCCCATCTGAACGCCATCCTCCGGGATACACCGGTGCGTCAAGACTGGCAGCAGAGCGGTATCCGGGCCGATTTGACAGAAGATATCCGCTGGCTCCGCTGTGACATTCGCACCCTGAATCTCTTGGGCAATATTTTAGCCGCCAATCAAGCCCGGCGCGCCGGGGCACAGGCGGCTTTGCTCTATCGCAAAGAAAACAACTTCATCACCGAGGGTCTCGACCAGAGTTTCTTTTTAGTGAAAGACGGCGTTCTCTGGACCCATCCTGCCGATGCCTTCATTCGTGACGGCGTGACCCGCTCCTTAATCAAAGAGAAAATCGCCCCGAAATTAGAACTCACCTTAGTGGAAAAGAAATTTTCTCCCGAATTTCTTCTAAAAGCCGAAGAGGCCTTTTTGGCCGGGACGGAAAACGAAATTATCCCCGTGACTGCCATCAGCCATACCCCCATTGGTGCCGGACAACCCGGCCCCATCACCCAAGAGATTCTCACCGCCCTGCACGCCCTCGTTAAAGAAGGCGTGGACCAGGACGACGAGGAATGAAAATATTTTTTTATTTTTATCAAACTTTATTTTGCTCTTACATTGACAAGGGGATTTTTCCTTTCTATACTATGATTATGTAACGGGGCGTAGACGCACGACGCCTGTCTATCCCCACATCTGCTTCTTGAGGGAGTGTGTAATGATCATGGAAAAAAAGCCGGTCAAAATCATGGAAACTATTTTGCGCGACGCCCATCAATCCCTTTGCGCCACGCGTATGCGCATCGGCCAGATGTTACCACAGCTTGAAGCCTTGGATGAATTTGGCTTTCATGCGTTAGAAGCATGGGGCGGCGCGACCTTCGACGCCTGTCTGCGCTTTTTGGGAGAGGATCCGTGGGAACGTCTCGACACCTTGAAACAGCATCTGAAAAAGACCCCCATCCAAATGCTCCTGCGAGGACAAAACCTTTTGGGCTACAACCATTACTCCGACGACGTGGTACGCGCTTTCGTCCGCAAGGCGTCAGAGCACGGCGTAGGGGTATTTCGCATCTTCGATGCCCTGAATGATATCCAAAATCTACGCACCGCTATCGATGAAGCCTTAAAATGCAAGGAGCATCCTCATGTCCAAGGCTGTCTCGTTTACACTGTCAGCCCCTACCATACGAACGAAACCTTTGTAGAACTGGCACGGAAATTGGAAGCCATGGGGTGCCATTCCATCTGCATCAAGGATATGTCGGGCCTCTTAAAGCCGTATGTAGCTGAAGACCTCGTCCTGAAACTGAAAGATGCGGTGCATGTCCCCATCGATCTTCACACCCACTATACCAGCGGATTCGGCTCCATGACCTATCTTAAAGCTGTTGAGGCAGGAGTCGACATCATCGATACGGCGCTGGCGCCTTTCGCCAATGACACATCCCAGCCTTGCACGGAAACCATGATTGAGACGTTAGTGGGAACACCCTACGATACCGGACTGGATCGCCACAAGCTCACACCGGTGTCCAAATATTTCCTGCAGGTCAAACAGGATATCATCAAAGAATTTAACCTCAAGGGCTATTTTGATGTGAATCCCAATGTACTGGACTTCCAAATTCCCGGCGGGATGTTGTCCAACCTGACAAATCAGCTCAAAGAGCAGGGCATGGAAGACAAATATCAGGATCTTTTAGACGAAATGCCACGCGTTCGCGCCGATTTAGGCTATCCGCCGCTGGTTACGCCCTCCAGCCAGATCGTTGGCACCATGGCCACCTTCAACGTCATCATGGGCGAGCGTTATAAGATGGTGCCGCGGGAATTTAAGGATCTGGCCCGGGGTAAATTCGGTCACACGCCAAAGCCCATCGACAAGGAATTCTTGGCCAAGATCGGCATAAAGGACTCGGAAATCGTCACCAACTGCGCCGTTGAAGATGCAAAGGAAAATACCGTCGCCCAATTTCGCGAGGAATTGGCGGCCAAGGGATACGCGAACGCTCCCGAGGAAGACGTCCTCTCCTACGCCCTCTTCCCCCAAGTCGCCGAAGAATTTTTTCACGCTCAGAACCGGTATTAAACAGAAAATATCGCTAACGATAAACGCCTCCTCGACACCTGAACAGGTGATAAGGAGGCGTTTTTACGTCTGTACTGCAGTGAGAGGCCAGCGTGGAAACAAATGGTTTTCTATATGGAGGGCGTCGAGGATTTTACCCGTCAACATATCAGCAAGATCTTCAATCGTCTGGGGGCGGTGGTAAAAAGCCGGGCAGGCGGGGAGGATGATTGCGCCCGCTCGCGAAAGCTGCAAAAGATTTTCCAGGTGAATCGCGCTCATGGGTGCTTCCCGCGGCACTAAGAGCAAGGGGCGCCCTTCTTTGAGGGTCACGTCAGCCGCCCGGGTTAAAAGGTTATCAGAAATCCCGTGGGCGATGCAGGCAGCTGTTTTCATGGAACAGGGCACGATCGCCATGGCATCCATGGGAAAGGAACCGCTGGCCACAGCTGCCCCCACGTCGTCCACGTCGTACCGGCAATGCACCCATGTCGTGAAAAGAGCGGCCTCCACGGGGCATTCGTGCGCGATCACCTTTTCGCCGCTGTGGGTGACGATGAGATGAACTTCATGATCCCCGGCATATAAATTTTTCATGAGGCGCACCGCGTAAATACTGCCGCTGGCCCCTGTAATTCCCAGTAATATCCGCATACTGTCCGTTACTCCGTGATTCACGCTTCAAAGGCGTTTTCATAGTGCCGTATCCGGCAGCTTCCCTCCGCCGCGCCATAGACCTCAAGCACATCAAACCGGCAGGGCCGATCCGCCGGGGGATGTTCATTCAGATACCAAGTGGCGGTGCGAATGATTTTTTGTTGCTTGCGAAAATCCACCGCGGCCGCAGGATATCCGTATCGCAGGGACTGACGCGTTTTTACTTCAACAAATACCAAGACGCCGTCCCGCTCCACGATGAGATCGATTTCTCCCATAGGACAGCGAAACTGCCGTGCCTTGATGACGTATCGACGCGACGCAAGGAAGGAGGCCGCAGCCGCTTCTCCCCAATCTCCTACCTGTTTTGTATTCATGGACGATTTTCTTCTGGACGGCGGCGGTGCTTTCTGTCCAACCGATAGATGTACGCCAAAAGCTCCGCCACAGTGGTATAAAGCTCTGCCGGAATCTCCTTGTCCAAATCCAGTGCCATGAGGAGATTGACCAGCGATTTATTGCGATAAACGGGAATGGCGTTGCTTTGGGCCGCCGCCAAAATATTTTCTGCGACATAGCCTTTTCCTTTCGCCACAACACGAGGCGCTGCATTAGCCGCCGGATCGTATTGCAACGCCACTGCCTTTTTCTCAGCTCCTGGATCCGTTTCAGGAAAGGCTGGCATGACGTCTCGCCGCTTTTTATCAGCCATTGGGGTCACCTGCCAGCGCTACTTTCAAATCCTTTAAAACGAGCGGCGTGTCGATGAAAGACTCCTCAAATTCGGGAATATATTCCCCGAAGGCCTGGATCATCTTTGGCTCGGAAAAAAGCACCCGCACGTCCAAGTTGCGCTTTTCGTACATCCGAAAGGTCAGATCCACCGCCCCGATATTTTCTGTCAGGAGACAGACTCGAAGCCATGTCTCTTTTTTCCTTTCCCCCGGTGCTGCGGGATCTTCCTCGTTTTCATCGTAGACGTGAATGTAGGCCGGAAACGCTGTCTTTTCCTGATCTCCCATGTAGAGGGGTACCATAAAGCTCATGGAACGCTGACCTTCCGTTGCCTGCGAGTTTTCAGAAGCCATCGCCCCCCTCATCATGGAGGCAAACTCGGCGACGTCCCGGCTGGCTTTCTTCAAGGAAGCAGCGTTATTTTTATCCTTGAGGTACGCTAAATCACAAAGCTGCATGAAGGCCCAAAGTTTCGGCAGATCCGGTAAATTCTGCTGCTGCGCCGCCTGCTGTACGGAAGCGGGAATATTGTTTTGGCAAAGTCGCAGTAAAAGCTGTAACTGTTTGGCATCCTTTTCCGACAAGATCCCTGGCTGATTGTTCACGAAGTTCTGCAAGAGCCGGGTATCCTGCGCTGTCAGAGTCGCATCCCGCAGGAGAAGTGTCGCCATCTGCTTCATCGTTTCCATGGTCTGCGGCGTATTTTGGAAAAGAGAGCGGGCCAGCGTCCCTTCCGGCCGGGCCGTCAGTGAGCCTTCAGGGGAAGTCTCCGCCGAATTTTGCGGCGCGGCTTTTTCCCCCGGCATGGATTCCGACGACTTCCCCGATGTGACCGGTTCTCCAGCATTACTCTGCGGCTGTGGGAAAGCTGTTGTCGTGCCCTGTCGGGCAACAACAGAGGTATTTGTTCTCCGAATATCTTCCCCAGCCGGCCGATTTTGATTTTCTGTCGTAGATTCCGATTGCCGCTGCTGTACCGAGGCAGCAGGTTTTTCCGCCGTACTGCCATTGGGCATAGAAATCCCCGTCTTTCCTTCTGCGGCACCTTCACCCGTGCCGCGAGGAAGAGACGTTTCCTGCGATCGGGCATTTTCTAGCATCTGCCCCTTCGGTGCCGCCATCTGTCCTGTCTGCGGCACGTCGGCCCCTCGGTTTGCTGCAGCCTCATTCGCTCCCGTTCCCGACGTCTGAGCCGCACCTTCCCGCTGACCAGTCACTGTTTCTTTTTGAGCTGTCTCTTGAGGCGTCGTCTCTCCCTGCCCTGTCCCAGTCTCTGTTGCTGTCCTTTCCGGCACCGGCAGGAAAAATTGCAAAAGCTGCTTTAAGAACCCAAGGGATTCCGACGGAGCTGCTGAAGGATTGCCGTTACTGCCGCCCATCGCCTGCTGGAGCAGATAGCGTAATTCCGGCGGCAAATCCTCCGTCGTTTTTTCGTCTAAAAGCTCAAAGGCTAACTTATGAAGAAGTGCCGGTTCCAAGCCTAATCCATCCGTCTGGCGGAAAAATTGCTTCAAATCTGTCAACAACGTTTCCAAACGATCGTCTAAAGGATTCGTTACCCCCTGCTCCTCCAACGCCCCGAGCTGTCCCAACATTCTTGACAGCGTGAGGAGCTGATCTACGGAAAATCGTTGGCTCTCCACCGTACTGCCCAACCCCTCCGCTAATGTTGTCTCCAGGGAAAAGGATTGCTCCATGATGTTATCAATCAATTTTTGCAGTTGGGGCGACAAAGGCTCCATGGAGCCTTCCTGACTGGACGAGATTTTGGACAATATCCCCGCCATATTCGCTACCGAGTTTTGAATATTGACGTTCGTCTTGGGCGCAAAGGGCGACGTGGCAGCTCCTTCGCGCTGAATATTGCTCGAAGTTCCCGGTTCTTCCCGTGGCCGTTGTATGGGTTGAATAGTGGTCGACATGGCCGCCGACCCGGCTTCCATTGGCATATAAACTTACCTCCTTGGCTTCAGGACTGCCTGAACCGGTTCAAAAGAACGACGATGAATAGGACAAGGGCCATATTTTCGCAACGCTTCTAAATGCTGGGCCGTCCCGTATCCTTTATGCTGCGCAAAACCATAGCCCGGATATTGCGCGTCATACTGTGTCATCAGTCGATCCCGCGTTACCTTGGCAATGATGGAAGCCGCCGCAATGGAAGCGGATTTTGCGTCCCCTTGGATAATGGACAGCGACGGCATGGGAAGTTTCGTCAACGACACAGCATCGATGAGAACTTTTTGCGGGTTGGGATCAAGCGCCAAAATAGCTTCATACATCCCGTTGACTGTCGCCTGATAGATATTGACCCGATCAATGATAGCAACGTCGACGATGGAACAATGAAGCGCCACTGCCTTTTCACAGATGACTTCGTAAAGGGTGTCCCGCAGCGCCGGAGAAAGTTTCTTTGAATCATTGAGTTTCGGAAGGTAAAGGCTCGGTGGCAAAATAACCGCCGCAACCACCACCGGCCCCGCCAAAGGACCGCGCCCCGCTTCGTCCACACCGGCGATAAGAGAAAATCCTTCCTGCTGCGCCTCTCGTTCGTACGCATACAAGGCCGCCACGCGTTCGCGCTCAGCAGCTTCCCGCTGGAATTTTCGCCACAGCTTCTCCACCCCACGGCGTTTATCTTTCCGGCAGGCAGCGAGAAACTCTTTCGATACCGGTCCATCCGCCAACTGTTTTTCGATTTCGCTGATGGTCAGCGAAGCAACATCCGCCATCATGCCCCATCCTTCTCCATGGATTTCCCTGCTTCTTCGGACTCCTTAGGCTCCGGTGGTTCTTCAAAACTGACCGTGCCTACTTTTCCACCCCGAAATTCTGACAAGAGCAATCGTCGTACTTTATCATAATCAATAAGGCCACCCTTTAAGAGACAGCCGCGCTTTTTCCCAATGGCTTCCAGTACGGTCGCCGGCTCCTCTTTTAAGATATCTTCCGTCAGTTGGTAACGCGTTTGTAGATGTACCGGATAATGAAGACACATCCATGACAGATAGGCCATAGCCAAGGCTTCACCGTCATAAGCATCCTCGCTCACAGAGCCCACAAAAGCCAACTTCATCCCTACGGCCGGATCTTCAAATTTCGGCCAAAGGATGCCCGGCGTATCTAAAAGTTCCAAATTGGTTCCAATTCGAATCCACTGACGATCCCGTGTCACGCCAGGACGGTTCTCCACCTTCGCTTTAGACTGCCCTGCCAAGCGATTGATCAAAGAGGATTTCCCCACATTGGGAATGCCCACGATCATCGCGCGGGCTGCCCGCGGCCGCCCATTTCTGTGCACAAATTTCTCCCGGCGTGCTCTTGCCATTTCCTCCACCCGGTGCACTAAAGTCCGTATTCCTTGCCCCGAC
>CAJPQU010000021.1 GCA_905372875.1 uncultured Schwartzia sp.
ATCAATCACGGCCCGTTTCTCCACTTCCGTGACCCCGGAAGGTACGCCGACGACAACCCTTGGGCGCACGAAAGACCGAGAATTCATCGCCTTGCGAATAAAATACTTCAGCATCGCCTGCGTCACATCAAAATCCGCGATCACACCGTCCTTCATCGGGCGAATCGCTACAATATTTCCCGGTGTACGACCGATCATACGCTTTGCTTCCTCGCCCACCGCCAAAACTTCGCCGTTATCGCTCTTTATTGCCACTACAGATGGCTCACGCAGCACAATACCCCGCCCTTTAACGTGAACCAAAGTATTCGCTGTCCCCAAATCAATGCCCATATCACGAGAAAATCCACCAAACAAGCTCCACATTTCTGTCCCAAACCCCTTCCTAAAAGTACCCCGATTTCCCTGCTGGTGGCAACCAAGCCATTCATGCAGGATATAAAAACATTCATGTGTGCCGGAATCGCTGTTTTTCTATCGCTGTCCCAGCCTAAAACAAGCGATCCGTTTAAGTATATCATATTCGTCCCAATGTCGAAATAGGAAAAGGCTGGGATAAACATTAAAAAGGAAAATTTTTACATGCTGCCATCAGACACTTTCTCTTCTGACTTTTACCAAACTTGAGTCATTTATATTCCGCGTCTTTATTCGGGAAGTCAACCATGATTTCCCACCGATAATTCCTTCTTCATAATCCACTTTAAGCCAATGCCCCCTACGAATGTTGTCAAACCTTCTGCAATGGCTAACACATACCAAATCTTATCACCGCCGAAACATTTTTCATAAATCAACATCACCCCGGTGACCGTCACCGGCGTCCGTAAGAAAGAAATACCGGCGGCGATTCTTCCCTTTCCCAGGCTAGCAAAAAAGGTCACCAAAAAGACATTATACCCTGTAAAAAGATACGATAGAGAAAACTTCATGAGGCCATCGGCCGCCACATCTTGCAGCCGCGATCCTTCCGCCAGGAATATATCCACCAGTGGCGCAGCAAAGCAGCCTGCCCCAACGGTAAAGCTAAGCCCCAACAACGTAACGAAAGCGAGGGTTCCCCAAAGAAGGCGGTGAATACGAAGGAAATTCCGTCGTCCATACTCGATGCTGAATAAAGGCGCGACCCCTTGAGCGACACCAGTCATAGTCACTTGGACAAACACGGAGAGGTAAGAAATTACCGTATACACGATGACGCCATCCTGCCCTAACCAGCGTAACAGTGTTGTATTGAACAAAAACACCGTATAGCCAATGGCAATCTCCGAAATCGCATCTCCCAAGCCAATGGATGCCAAACTTTGCAACCGAGTGAAACGCATTTTCCTGACAAAGTGCAATTTACCCCGTCGCCGGAGAAAATGTATCAGTAACAACGCTGTGCTAACAATCTGCGCCACGCCGGTTGCCAATCCAGCTCCCCAAAGCCCCATAGAAAAGTGCACAATAAATAAGTAATCCAACCCGAGATTGGTCAGGCCTGCTAAAAAAACAGAAAATGCCGCAAACCGCGGAAACCCATCTACTTTCGCTAAGGTTTCCATTTGATACGTCGTCATAAAAAACACGCCAAAAGGCAGAAGAATGTGCAAATATTCTTTAACCATCCCAAAGGTCAGTGATCCTGCCCCCAAAAGGTGAACGACATCATCTAAAAAAAACCAAAGCATCGCTGTATAAAAAAAGCCGAGCAAAAATAGCGCGCAAAAACCCGTAGTGAAAAGCTCCTGCGCCGCCGTTACATCGCCCCGCCCCAGATAAAAGCCCGCTTTACTCTGAGTGCCGGTACTGAGCAGCATTCCCAAGGCAAAAAAACTGGTGATAATCGGCAACGAAATGTTGACGGCACTGAAGGCCATCTCGTCCACATAATTGGCCACAAAATAGCCATCCGCCATAGTATAGAGAGCAAACAGCCACATGGCAAGAATGGATGGAATCGTATAATGAAAAAATCTCTTCATAACAACTATCCCCAAATGCTTTTCCTGCTAATTTATGCGTTTCATTCCTCATTTCCTGCCGCCCGCCTTTGCTATATCGGCATAAAAACACGAATTAAAAAATCCCCCGACACGATGGCCGAGAGATTTTCCTAAGAATACCGTACCACTGCCCCACACACTACCGCATAAAGGTCTGGGCAACCACGTTGGTTATATTCGCCAAAAACTCGGGGCAGATCCCGATGCTTAGCGTTGCCGCGACGGAAACGAGAACCGTCAGGCGAAGAAAGGCGGGAACATGGAGAGGCGTAGCACCGCTTTCTTCCTCCGGCGCTAAGTCACGATACATCGCCTTGGCCACCAACAGGTAGTAATAGACAGAAATCATGGACATGACGAAGCCGATAAAGGCCAGCCAGAGATACCCCTGATCCACCGCTGCCGTAAAAATATATATCTTTCCGGCAAAACCCGCCGTGGGTGGGATTCCCGCCATGGAAAGAAGTGATACCGTCATGACCGCTGCCAAGAGAGGCGATGACTGCGCCAAGCCAGTAATATGTCGATGGGTCGTTCCCCCTCGCTCCGCATCCACCACCGTGAGGACAGCAAAGGCACCGACATTGGCAAAGACGTAAAGCATGGCGTAGAACATGACCGCTTTCATGCCCGCGTAATCCGCCGCCGCCATCCCAGCTATCATGTACCCGGCTTGGGCTATGGAAGAGTAAGCCAACATGCGCTTGATATCGGTTTGGCGAATGGCCATGAGATTGCCGCCGATCATGCAGAGCGCCGCGAAAAACGAGAGCAGCGGCAGCCAATATTGGCCAAGGAAGAGAAACGCTGTATAGAGTACCCGCATGAAGACGGCAATCCCCGCCGCCTTAGACGCCATGGCCAAGAGTGCTGTCACCGGCGTTGGCGCACCCTGATAGACGTCCGGCGCCCACATGTGGAAAGGGATGACGGAAAGTTTAAAAAACAATCCGATCATCACCAAAACGGCACCCACCAAACCCGCCGCGTAAAAGAGATGAATATTCCGACAGATTTCCACAAAGAGCAAACTGCCCCCCGCGCCGTAGACGAGGCTGATGCCATAGAGGAGGACAGCCGTGGATCCGGCTCCTATCACGAGATATTTCACCGCCGCTTCACTGGAAGCCGCCGAATCCATGCGCATCCCTACCATGATGTAGAAGGAAATGGTCATAAGTTCAAGCCCCACGAAGGCCGTCAAAAAATCATTCGCCGAGGAAAGGACGCACATGCCCACGAGGGCGGAGAGGAGCAGCGTGTAAAATTCTCCGCGATATTGCAGACACTTTTCCACATAATCAAAAGAGAACAGCACCGCAAAGAGGATGGCCAAGAGGAACATCTGCTTAAAGAACAGCGCGTAATTGTCCGCGATAAACAGCCCGGCAAAGAAAGTGGGGCTGTCCCCCACATGGTATCGGCTGATAGCCGCGGCTAAGATCACCACCAACCCTGTCGCCGTGACGTAGCCCACACTGCGTCGGGAAGCTGTTTTCGGCAGCAAAAGATCCATGAGGAGCGTCCCCAGCATGAGGACAAGAATCTCTATCTCCGTACTGACGGCCTCAAAATTCATCACAGCCCACCTCCCCACAGCGTCGGTGCTAGTGCCAATTCATCTAAAAGCGGAGCCAAAGGCGTCACCCCAGATCGGATAACTCCCATCAAAAGCTCAGGGAATATTCCCCAGCCCACCAAAAATAATCCTAAAATCACGAGCGGCAGAAGATCGATCCCCCGCTCGTCCGGCACGTCAGCAAATCGCTCCGTCCGCGGGCCAAACAGCACTTTCGCCAACATCCGCAGAATATAAAGCGCCGTAAATATGATCCCTGCGATGGCTAAGACTGCACACACGGGATAAACCGGCATCGTCCCCACAAAAATGGTAAATTCCGGCACAAACTCAATGAGCCCCGGTAAGCCCACCGAAGCCAAGCCCGCTAACATGAACCCCACCGTAAGGCGCGGCAGATGATGGGCGAGACCCGCTAACTCCGGGATGCTTCGCAAGTGCGTCCGTTCGTAGATGTAACCGATCTGGGAGAAAAACAAGGCAGCCATGATGCCGTGCGCCACCATGTTGGCAACAGCACCGGTAACGCTCACCACGTTGAGCGCCGCGAATCCTAAGAGGACATATCCCATATGAGAGACGGAAGAGTAGCCGATGATGTACTTCAAATCCTTTTGCACGAGGGCGATATAGGCGGCATAGAGAACGTTGATCATGGCCAGTCCGGCGATAAGGGGTGCCCAAAATTTTGCCCCAAAAGGAAGCACGATTAACCCTAATCGAATGAGACCGTAACCGCCGATCTTTTTTAGCACCCCCGCATGGATCATGGAAACAGCGGTAGGCGCGCCAGCGTAGCCGTCCGGCGACCAGCTGTGGAAGGGGAACATGGAAAGTAGCGATCCAAACCCCAACAGGAGCAGGAGAAAAGCGAAGATTTGAAATTCCTCGCTGAAACTGCCCATCTGGCTGGCCATGGTGAGAGCGGCCATATCAAAGGTGCGCTCCCCCGCCGGGAAGGCGGTGAGATAGATCGCTACCACTCCGACTAACATAAAGGCCGACCCCATTAAGAGGAAAATGGTCAGCTTCATGCCAGCATACTCTTTGGCCACCCGTTTCGTCGATCCCCAGATGAGAACCATGATGTAAATGGGAATGACCACCACTTCATAGCAGAGAAGGAAAATGAAGAGGTCGCGGGCAATGAACGTCCCCGTCACCCCGGCGATCAAGACCAGCAATAGAATGAAAAACTCTTTTGTCCGCTTTTCGATACGCCATGAGCTGAACACGGACGCCAAGCCGATGACATCCGTCAAAAGCAGCATGGGTAAGGAAAGGCCGTCGATACCCAAAGCGTAGGTGACGCCTAAATCCGCTATCCAGGGGATCTCTTCCGTAAACTGCATTCCCCCCGTAGCCGTGTCATAGGAAACATACGCATACAGCGTCAGCGCAAGAGCCAAAACCATGGCCGATGCCGCCGTTGTACGTATAGCGTCCCGGGCGTCTCGCGGCAAAAAGCAGAGGACGAGCGCCGCTAAGAGCGGAGCCAAAAGAACCGTCGACAATACGGGAAAGCCCATCAAAACGCACCTCCTGTCATCGACAGCACCATGCAGGCGTAAAAGAGACCATAGACCGCCAACACTAAGACACCGATGTAAAATATCGCCACGTAGCGCTGCACCTGTCCGTTCTGTATCTGTGACAAGAGTTCACTCACCCCACCAACGAAGTGCGCCAGCCCATTGACAATCCCGTCCACGAAGTGAAGATCGATCCAGTAAAGAATCGCTCCCACTTTATCGACCACTATTTCCCGAAACAGCGCATAACCTTCGTCGATGTAGTATTTGTGATAGCTGAGGTTGTAGAAAATACCCAGCCGCTGACTGATTTCATAGGCGGAAAATCGTTTGGCGACATAGATTTGATACGCCAACGTAAAGGCGACGATAGTCAAAACCGTCGAGGTCCCCGCAATCATCCAATCGATTTCTTCCTTTGCCACAGGGCCGAATCGAACCCATTCCGCAAAGCCGTAAACGTGTCCCCAGAGACCACTGACCACGGAAAGCACAGCCAGCACAATGAGCGGCCACTTCATGTAGGCATTGGTTTCCTGCGCAGGGCAACCAGGGCGAACCTCACCGAAAAAGGCCACAAAGAGCAGCCGTGCCATGTAAAAGGCTGTCATAAACGCCGTAAGAACCGCAATGATGTAGAGGGGTGTACTGACTTCGGCCGCCGCTGCTAAAATGGCATCCTTAGAGAAAAATCCAGCCAAAGGCGGCACCCCGGCGATAGCTAAAACACCGATGGTCATGCAGCGAAAGGTCACCGGCATCCGCTCCTTCAATCCCCCCATCTTGAAGATATCCGCTTCCTCGTGCATGGCTTCAATTACCGCTCCGGCGCAGAGAAAGAGAAGCGCCTTGAAGAAAGCATGGGTCATCAGGTGAAACATTGAGGCCGTCAAGGAACCTACGCCGAGCGCCAACATCATGTAACCAAGTTGGCTGATGGTAGAGTAAGCTAAAATCCGCTTGAAGGGGCGCTGGGTGATGGCGATGGTAGCCGCAAAAAGAGCCGTAAATCCTCCGATCCAAGCAATGACTTCCATCACGAAGGGAAGTTCGCTGAAAATGAAATAGGCGCGACCCACTAAATAAACACCGGCCACCACCATGGTTGCCGCGTGGATGAGCGCCGACACGGGCGTCGGTCCCTCCATGGCGTCCGGAAGCCAGACGTGGAGGGGGAATTGCCCCGATTTTCCGATGGGCCCGATGAAGAGCAATAACCCGATCACCGTCAGGACGCTTGTCCCAGAAATCCAAACGTAGGCGGGGATCAATGTTCGCAACTCCACGAAATCTAACGACCCCACGGTGATCTGAAGGAGCAAAATGCCCAAGAGCATCCCGAAATCGCCGATCCGAGTGGTAATAAAGGCTTTTTTCGCCGCCTCCCGCGCCGAATCCTTGTAATAGTAAAAACCAATGAGAAGATAGGAACACAGCCCCACCAACTCCCAAAAGACGTACATTTGCAGAAAATTTACGGAAATGACTAGCCCCAGCATGGACGCGGCGAAAAGGGAGAGAAAGGCGAAGAAGCGACCCGCTGCTGGATCATGCGCCATGTATCCCACCGAATAGATTTGTACCAAAAGGGAAACCGTGGTGACCACCATCAGCATCATCGCCGTCAGAGGATCCACTAAGACGCCCATGGCCAGTTCGATGTGGCCGATATTCGCCCACAACGTCTTCATGACAAATGGATCCGCCATCACGATGGGGCCGCGGATCACCGCCCAAAGGACGCCGACCGCCAAAAGAAAACTCAGAGAACTCAACGTGATGGCGATCATAGCCGACGTATTCTTATTCTGTCGAGTGAATCCCCCGATGATCAAAAAGGCCACGGCGGGAAGCAACGGGATCAGCCATGCATGCGTCAAGGCAAACTCAGGAAACATCCGTATCCTCCTATCCTTTCAGACGATCAAGTTCATCCACATTGACCGTATGACAATCGTGGTAGACGCGGAAAGCCAACGCCACCCCGACAGCCACTTCAGCCGCCGCCACTGCCACAGAAAATACCGCCATGAGCTGGCCGGAGAGGTCGCGCATCGGCAGGAAGTGATTGAACGCAATAAAATTGATATTTACCGCATTAAGCATCAGTTCCACACACATGAGCACCGGAACAATCCCCCGGCGGGTTAAGAGACCAAAAAGGCCAATGGCGAAAAGTGTCCCCGAGAGAAGCAGACAATGAGGCAACCCGACATGAAGAAAAAAGTCCAAAATATCATAAAATGTCACGATTCATCCACCCCTTTCGCCAAGATGATGGCTCCAATCATGGCAACGAGCAAAAGTACCGCCGCCGCTTCAAAGGGAAGAATGAATTTCGTCAGCATGAGATCGGCCAGACCTGTCACCGTATTGCCTAAATCCGTCGGCTCTGAAATGAACGGTGAGAGGAACGTCACCCCCGCCATGAGGAGAGCGAAAAAAACGGCCACCACCAAAGCGCCAGCTTGAGTCAAAAGTCCGGCGGAAGGGTTAGAGTGTGCCATGTCATCCCGTCGGGTCAGCATGATCGCCATGACGATGAGAATGGCCACCGCGCCGCCATACACTAAAAACTGTACCGCGCCCATGAAATCCGCCGAGAGGAAAATGTACAGACAGCCGATACCGATAAATGAGGCCGTCAATGACAAGGCGCTGTGGACAACATTGCGGAAGAACACAACCCCCATCGCCCCCAAGAGTGCCACCGTCCCCAACGCATAGAACACCCCAGTCGCGATGAGACTGGGCACATCAAAATCAAGGGCTAACTCCAGCCCTTTTTGAATGAGGCCATGGATTGGTGCGAATAGTTCATACATGAGATGTCGCCTCCTTCCCCGCTTCGGCAGCGATTTCCCTGGTGGAGGACGGTGTTACCACTACCGACGGTTTTTGCTCCACATCTGTTTCCTCCGCCGTCTCTCCTCTTGATTCCGAGCCCTTTACCACAGCCGCCGATGGTTTTTCCGCCTCGCCCTGCAATGCTTTTCCCACCGCCTGAGGTGGGGGAGAAGCCACCGGTTTCGTAGGCGGTTTAGGCGGCGCAGAGGGTTTGGGATTTGCAGCCGCCTCCGCCATGACATGTGCCAAGTAAGCGCGATCCTCATCGGTCATTACCTCATGGGTCATATCCGCCTTATGCCACGTCGAAATAGCGTAGTCCTTATCCCAGGAAAGTGCCTTGGTGGGACAGCTCTCCACACAAAGGTCACAATAAAGACACCGCCCCATAAGATAAATATACTCCGACAGATGGCGTTTCTTGTTGGCGTCCGCCACTACTTTCAGCTTCAGCGCCTGGTTGGGACAAGCTTGGGCGCAAAGCGTACAGGCAATACATTTCTTATACGCCAAAACCAAATGACCACCGCGAAAATGCTCGGTCATCGGCAATTTTTCCTCAGGATAACAGAAGGTCGATTTCTTGCCGAAAAAATGCTTCAGCGTTACCCCAAGGCCCGTGATTAGACCTTTACCAAACATTCTTTTCCTTCCGCCTCCTCACAGCCATCGATAGAGGTAAACACCAATGCCGGTGAACATCATGTTAAGAATGGCCAACGGCAAAAGAACCTTCCAACTGAACGCCAACATCTGATCGATGCGGGTGCGGGGAAAAGTCCATCGAAACCACATGAACACGAACACCATGACCAGCACCTTGATCCCAAACCAAAGGACGCCCGGCAAAAACGGCCCTTGCCAGCCGCCAAGGAAAAAGGTGGTCGCCAAGATAGATACGGCTAAAAGATTCGCGTACTCCGCCAAAAAGAACAGCGCCCAACGCATTCCGCTATACTCGGCGAAGGGGCCGGCCACGATCTCCGATTCGTCCTCCACTAAATCAAAGGGCGTGCGGTTCGTTTCCGCCGTCGCCGTGATCAAAAAGATGACGAAGGCGATGGGCTGAAGGAGGATGAACCAGACATGTTCCCCCTGCGCAGCCACAATGTCACTCATTTTCAAGGAGCCGGAGATCATCACGATGCCTAAAAGCGAAAAGACCATGGGCGCTTCATAGGAGAGCATTTGCGCCACGGTTCGCATTCCGCCAATGTAGGCGTACTTGCTGTTGGAGGCGTAGCCGCCCATCAAGAAGGGCAGCACCGACTGGGAAGAAATCGCGATCAGAAGGAAAATCCCCACATTGACATCGGCGAAGATCGCCCCGTTATCAAACGGGAAAAACGCGTAAGCAAGTGCCGACGGCACAAAGAGCAGCATAGGGGACAGCGCCCAGACCACCCGATCGCAGCCCAAGGGGATAATATCCTCCTTACTCATCAGTTTCAGCATGTCGGCGATGGGCTGCAAGAGCCCAAAGCGTCCGCCCACGCGATTTGGCCCCAAGCGCACCTGAATGAGCGCGCAGACCTTTCGTTCGGCGTAGGTGAAGACGATGGCCGCCGTCAGGATGACCCCGATCACAGCGCCAATCCCTACAAATTGCATGATAATATCCGTCAGGACCTCACTGCCAAGGAGCAGCAACAAAAGATTCCGAATCCATCCGGCCACGGTCATGACCAAGCCTTCCTGCATCATCACAGGCATCTCTCTCCCCTCCTCAGCAGTCCACTTCGCCCATCAGCGGATCGATGGCGGCGAAGGCGGCCACGGAATCGCCGATGAGATAGCCACGGCACATATCGTTGAGCGCCTGCATGTTGATGAAGGAGGGACGCCGGATATGGACGCGATAAGGCTTTGGCGTCCCATCGCTGACCATGTAAAAGCCCAATTCCCCGCGCGTCCCCTCTGTCCGGCTGTACACTTCCCCCTTGGGCGGGCGGAGGAGTTTCGGCAACTGCGCCATCACCGGCCCTTCAGGCAATCCTTCTAAAGCCTGCCGGACAATTTTAGCACTTTCGGCTATCTCCTGATATCGCACTAAAAAGCGATCCCAGTTGTCCCCGTTTTGCCCCGTAGGCACATCAAAATCAAACTTCGGATAAGCGCCATAGCCGTCCACCTTCCGTAAATCAAAGGGAACGCCTGCCGCTCGAAGATTTGGCCCTGTCATATTATGCGCCAACGCTTCTTCCGCCGTGAGACGGGAAGTTCCCATCAAACGGCGCTGAAAGATTTCATTACCAACGAGAATGTCTTCATATTCCTTCATAAACTGCGGCACTTTATCCAAAAAAACCCGACATTTGGGAATAAATTCCGATGGAATGTCATGATGGACACCACCGATTCGAATATAGTGGAAGGTCATGCGAGCGCCACAGACGAGATCAAAGAGATCTAAAATATCCTCTCTGTCGCGAAAGGTATAAAGCATCCCGGTACTTGCGCCCAAGTCGATGGCAAGGGAACCGATGAACACCAAATGGCTGGCCATACGGTTCAGTTCGGCCATGATGACGCGCAGGTATTCCCCGCGCGCCGGCACCTCGATTCCGGCTAATTCCTCGACCGCCCGACAGTACCCTAAATTGTTGTTCATGGACGACACATAATCCAGCCGATCCGTAAAGGGAACGCCTTGCGTATACGTCCGCGACTCCAAGAGTTTCTCAATGCCGCGGTGCAGATACCCCATGATCGGCTTCACGCGGACGATGCTTTCCCCGTCCAACTCCAACTCCACCCGAAGAACGCCGTGGGTCGAAGGGTGCTGCGGCCCCATGTTCAGGATATACGTCTCAGTACGTGGCATAATTGCGTCCCCCTTCCCGCCGAATGCGCGGCACATGGGGCGGGGCGACCGCCTTGTAGTCCTTTCGCAGGGGATGACCGCTGAAATCATCCGCTAACAGGATGCGCCGCAGATCTGGATGGCCGATAAAAGAAATGCCCATGAGGTCATAGACCTCTCGTTCTTCAAACTCAACGCCAGGAAATACCCCAGTCACAGAAGGAACAGAGGGCGCGTCATGATCAAGCTTCACCTTGACCGTCAACCAATCGTTATGATCGCTCCACGAAAAGAGATGGTATACCATCTCAAAATATGTCTTGTAATCCACGGAAGTGACGCTCTCGAGCCGATTGAACAAAAACGCCGCATCCTCTTTCAAAAACATCAGCAGTTCCGTCAACCCTTCTGCCGAGACGTAAATCGCTGGCTGTTCCATTTCCTCATCGTATTCAATGGTGAGAAACTTCTCTTTGAGGGCTTGTAGCCGCGCCTTATCAATATACTTTTTCATCCCTCCGCCACCTGCTCCCTGCGCGCCGGATCCGTTAGCGCCACCCGCTCCGGGTGCATGATCTTTTCCTTGAGCTTCAACATACCGTCAATCAAGGCTTCCGGCCGAGGCGGACAGCCGGGAATGTACACATCCACCGGCAGCACCTCCTCGATGCCTGGCACCACCGAATAGGAATCGGCAAAGGGCCCGCCCGCAATGGCGCAGCTTCCCATAGCAATAACATACTTGGGCTCTGGCATCTGCTCATAAAGGCGAATGAGCGGCGGCGTCATCTTCCAAGTCAGGGTCCCCGCTACAATAAGAAGATCCGCCTGACGCGGACACGGCCGAAAAACTTCATATCCGAACCGGGACAAATCAAACCGGGCCGCTGCCGTACTCATCATCTCAATAGCACAGCAGGCCAAACCGGAAGAAAGGGGCCATATCGAATTTCCGTGCGCCCACTTGAACAACGCATCCACCGTCGTCACCACCACGTTATCCTTCAGGATCGGCGGCACCAAATCCTTTATTTCCATGCCAGAGCCCCTTTCTTCCACGCATACCAAAGACCGAGCGCCAATATCCCAAGAAATAGGAACATCTCTAACAAGGCGAACAGTCCCAACGCCCCGAAGCGCACCGCCCACGGATACAGAAAAATGGCTTCAATGTCGAATACGATAAAAATCAAGGCGTAGAGAAAGTACCCCACCCGATACTGCACATAGGTCTTTCCTTCCGTATCCACTCCACACTCATAAGGTATCCGTTTCTCTCCTCCCGGTTGACGCGGCTGTAGTAAAAAGGCCGGAATCAACGCCGCCACCGGAAAGATCAATGCCACAATGAAAAAAACACCTAATCCGCCATATTCTCCCATAAGTTCCGAACTCCTTTCGGAAAATCTTCATCTGTATACAAAAGACATAAAGGATAATACGAAACAGCGGCTACCAGGCACAAACGCCTGATAACCGCCACAAATGCTATCCTATTGTCAGAGAAAGCGTCATTTTTATCTTCGCCTTCATAGCGCATTCTCTCCTTCTCCGGTCAAAGGTTATCATAAAGAAACAAATGGCCTTCGTTATTAAAAATGACTACGAATAACAGTATACATCGCTATATTATGGATTGCAAGTCTTTTATTTTGTAAAACATAACCCCATCAATCGTAAAAAAGGGAGCCTCCCTCGGCCCCCCATCATTACTTATACATTTTCCATATCATGTCGTCGCCGATTAATCGAAGTCAACCCTCGGTAAATTGTGCCGAGATCAATATCATTTCCACGATTTTCCATATATTTTTCTAATTTTCGTTTGACCCGCTGCAATGCATTATCAATTGATTTCACATGACGCCGAAGCTCTGCCGCAATCTCCTGATAGGATTTTCCGTCCAGATAAGACATGAGAACCTTCCATTCCAGATCGCTTAAGATTTCTTCCATCTTTTCCTCGATATCCACAAACTCTTCCCGGCTGATGACCAATTCTTCTGGATCGGATATCCGTGCTCCCGAGAGCACATCAAGAAGCGTTCTATCAGAATCCTCGTCATAAATAGGCTTATTGAGAGAAATATAGGAATTGAGTGGAATATGCTTCTGCCGGGTCGCCGTCTTGATGGCGGTAATGATCTGCCGAGTCACGCAAAGTTCGGCAAAGGCCCGAAAGGAGGACAGCTTATCGTTACGAAAGTCACGGATGGCTTTATAGAGGCCGATCATACCTTCTTGGATAATATCCTCCCGATCAGCTCCGATCAAAAAATAGGACCGAGCCTTAGCTCGCACGAAATTGCGATACTTATTGATCAGATAATCCTGCGCAGCCCTATCTTCGCCTTCCTTAACGGCGAAAACAACTTCTTCATCGGTCAGGCCATCGAACTCGCCTCCGGCAGTATCCCGCGCTTCCGTCTTTACGTCCGCATCCAATCCCATCATCCTCCCAGCCTCATAAGAACATTTGAACATGCCTTACCGCTGCGCTATGGGCTCATTATACATTACGAGGCCAGATACGTCAAGGATTCCCACCAAAATAAAGCGTTTCTTTCATTTCTCTCGTCGCCGCAGTTTGTCAAGCTGGGCCGCCACGCCTTTATCTATGCGAGTCAAAATCTCATTTCTCTCCACGCGTTGCCGCGCAGAGGGCAAGTATTCTTTCTTTAGCTTCTCCCGAAATTTTTGGATACGCCGCCAAAGTTCCATAGCCGGCAATCGATAAGCGCCCGCTCCTAAAATAACACTCTGCTCCGCCCCATCGGAAGTCACCACATGCACTTCGCGACCATCTCGCACCAACTCGTAAGTCAAGCGCTCAATCCGACTATCCGCCGTTTCCCCTGCCGCCGTATAAACGACAACGACATTTTCTGTATGGCATTCCTCATGAGCTTCGTCAATGGTAAAGAGCGCATCAAACACGATCGTTACATCATACTGTTCAAAGGCCCCATACTCTGTCAGGAGGTGGACAAGCTGATCCCTCGCTTGTGCCAGTTCGATCGCTGCCAACCGGGAAAGCGCGGGCCAGGCATGAATGACATTATAGCCGTCGATTAGAAAACATTCCCGCCGCCGTTTCATAAAAACCGCCTCTCCGCCACGTACGATGCGTAGCTATAGGCCTTATCGCTTTCTCTGGCAACATCATGGCCACCTTACTTGTCACGCTTTTGCTTTCTGCTGACGCTGGCGCAGCACCTCATACAGAAGCACCGCTCCCGCTACGGAGGCATTCAGAGACTGGATATGACCCCACATGGGCAATCGTACTAAAAAATCACAGTTTTCTTTTGTTAGACGGGAAAGCCCTTTCCCCTCACTGCCGATAACGAGGGCTAATGGGCCGGTAAAGTCCGCTTCATAGTGTACCTGCCGCCCTTCCATGTCTGCTCCCGCCACCCAAACGCCCGCTTCTTTCAAACGTTGGATAGTCTGAACCACATTGCCCACTTGCGCCACTGGCACATACTCCACCGCACCTACTGAAGTTTTCGCCACAGCAACGGACAGAGGACAGCTTCGTCGCTGAGGAATCAGCACGCCATCAACGCCTACAGCATCGGCAGTACGCAGCAACGCCCCTAAGTTATGAGGATCTTCAATCCCATCTAAGAGAAGAAGTAAAGGCGGCGTATCTTTAGCCGACGCGGCTATCAAAATATCTTCTAAATCCACATAAGGCACGGGAGCGACGTAGGCCAACACCCCTTGATGGCGATACCCCGCCGCTAACGCCTCAATCCGTTGCCGCGGCACAGTCTCGATCCGAATACCCCGCCCCTTCGCTTCTTCCCAAAGCGCCTGAAAAGATTCTCCATGGCGCCCTTTCGCCAAAAGCAGCTTATGGATACCACGGCCACTCTTCAGTGCCTCGTGCACTGCGTTGCGGCCCACCATTACATCCTCCGGGAGAGGTTTTATTTCCTTATCCGCGTCAGTTTTCCTCAACCACTCCGTTCTCGGCATTTCGCGGTTTTGTTGTTCTAATTTCGATTTTTTTTTGCTGCGCCGCCCATACAATTCCTTCATCATCTTCTCCATCGTCCCCGGAGCCTATGACCCATTTTTTCACAAACCGCAAGAAAACAAAACATCTGTCTTCCCTTCCGTACCCAGACGCCTTATGACTCCGGCTTCACGATATATTTCTCCAACCACGGCTCTTCCGCCACTAAAAGATCCCGCATCCGGATCATCATTTCCCGTATTTCCCACTGTGCCCCAGGGGTTGTCACGCGCTTATCATAGATATCCATGAAAGATCGCAAATTAAGCGTCGTAACAAAATTGGTACAAATACCCCCGGGAAGCACGAATCTTGCATCCTGTTTCGTAACCCCCAAATGAAGTAGATCGTCGTAGGCTTTCTGAGCATCTTTCATTGATTCGATATAGCGATCATACGCCCCAGGCGTTTCCTGAATCGTTAGAGGAACCACGTTACCAAACAATCCATCCGGCAGCTTCGCCGACTGCTCAGAAACGTAACGCTGGCTCTGGACACTCAGTGACACGCCAATCCGGTGGCGTGAATATTGGGCCAAAAGCGTTCGAGAAACATTTTTCACCGCAAAGGTCATACTGCTATGCTCAATGACACTAAGGTGCTTACTGATCATAATGCGATCCAAAAGGCGCAACATTTCTGTCTCGGTCTTATTTTCCTTCCACAGCTCCAGAGGCGAATCGGAACTATAGCAAGTTCTTGCTGCAACCCAACAGGTTTTTAAATAATTTGGTGTCTTTGCAATCAGTTGAATTTCCATGTTCGCATGCTCCTCATTTCGGTCTTTGGCGATCTGTCATCATTTGGCGGACAATCGCCTGAAATGCCGCTTCTGCCACATCTTGCAAGCGGTCAAACTTTCCCGTAAGATAAAGCGTCCCCAAGAGTGCTTCAAATCCGGTGCTGATGTGATACTCCTGCACACTGGCCACCCGCGGTGCATGGCTGGGGGCGTTGCGCCCCCGGCGAAAAACACTCTGTTCCTCAGCGTTCAAAACTGACTTGATCGCTCGATAGGCTTGGGCCTGCCAGACGGCTGATACAATCTGAGCACTGCATTGATTCAGGGCCTGCACCTTGCTTTGCTCATACGACAGAAGCCGTCCTCGCACAAAGAGATGGAAATAAGCGTCGCCGACGTAAGCAGCCACTAAGGGGTTCAGCGTCTTTACATCCACACCGTCATAACGCTGCCGTATTCTCCCCCTTTCATCCTCCTCAAACATCATAGCCACGCGCTTTTGCCGATCCAAAAATTTCATATCCGCTTCCACCGGGTTCCCGCCGCCGAATCTTCTAACAGAATTCCCTTCACCTTCAATTCATCGCGAATCTCATCAGCTCGCACCCAATTTTTCGCCTTTCGAGCCGCCAGCCGTTCCTCGATCAAAGCTGCAACAGCCGCGTCTTCTTTCATATCTCGCTCTGCCGGTGCTTCCAGAATGCCGATGATGTCCGTCATATCATCGAAGACTTGCCGGACGGTAGAGAAATTCTCCGCGTCGAAGGCAACACCCCGATTGATCACGTCATTATAGTACACATTGATATCCTTTGCCACGGCAAAAAGATAACTGATGGCAAGAGCCGTGTTAAAATCGTCCCCCATCGCCTCGTAAAAGGCAGACTGTGCTGCCCGGGCCGCGGCCGCCAATCCTTTCGCCGTATCTGATGTCCCTTCGCGTTCTATCAGCACTATGGCGTTCTCTTTTGCCGTCTCCAGTCGAGCGAAGCCTGCCTGGGCGTCTTGCAAACGATCGTCGCTGAAATCCAAAGGACTTCGATAATGGGTTTGGAGGATAAAAAACCGCACCACTTCCCCCGGATATTTTTTCAGAATATCCGCTACCGTAAAGAAATTCCCCCGCGACTTGCTCATCTTCTCCGCGTGGATCGTAATAAACCCGTTATGGACCCAATAGCGGGCAAAGCTATGGGGATCACCGCAATACGCCTGGGACTGGGCAATCTCATTCTCGTGGTGAGGAAAGATGAGATCACTGCCTCCGCCGTGGAAATCAAAATGTTCTCCTAAAAATTTCAGCGACATGGTGGAACATTCGATGTGCCAACCCGGTCGCCCCTTCCCCCACGGACTGTCCCACGACGGTTCCCCCGGTTTAGCCGCTTTCCAAAGCGCAAAATCCATGGGGTTACGTTTACGCTCGTCCACTTCTACTCTGGCTCCGGCCAGCATATCCTCCAACGTGCGGCCGCTTAGCTTGCCATATCCGGCAAACTTCTCCACGCTGTAGTAGACATCCCCTTCCAGCGCATACGCATAATCGTGCTCAATAAGCCCCTGCACCATGGCAATGATTTCAGGAATCGTCTCCGAAACGCGTGGATATACGTTAGCCCGGCGCACATTCAAAGCATCCAGCGCCTGGAAATATGCTGCAATATAGCGATCGGCAATCTCTTTCCATGATACATTCTGCTCATGGGCTGCCCGGATGATCTTGTCATCCACATCTGTGAAATTTTGAACGTAATACACCTCATAGCCGATGCGCTCAAAAAAACGTCGAATAGTGTCCCACGTCACGAAAGGACGTGCGTTACCAATATGAGGTTCGTTATAAGGCGTCACACCGCAGACGTATATACTGACCTTTCCCCGCTCCTGCGGCTGAAATACCTCCTTGCGCCGCGTCATCGTATTGTATACTACAATCTGTTCCGCCATGCTCTCTTCCCTCTCCGCTTCCTTAAAATCAAAACTTTCCATATTCCTTTTTCAATATTTCTATCACGCCATAAGCCAATGGTGAATCGCCTGCATCGTCTCGCAAAGATTCCAGCTGCGCGATGGTAAACCCGCTGGCACGAAGCACCGAAAACATTTCCCGTAACGCCGTTTCATGTGCCTCAATCGCCGCACGCATCCGCCGTCCTAAACCACCCATCATTCGTTGCATCGCTACTTCGCTCTCCGCCATGAGACACGCCGTCCCGGCTCGATTAAGCTCCTCAATAAAATCCATCTCGGTTGCTCCTCATTCTGTTCATGTTGTTTATTGTATCAAAAGCCGGTGAAAAATAAAAGGACATCCGCATTGACCCGTAAAAATATCCCAGCCGATTCGGCTGGGATATTTTCTCTTGTCTTTATTTCGCTATTTTTGTGATATCGGCGGCGAACCATTTCTGAGAAATCTTAGCCATCGTCCCATCCTGGCGCATCTCATCCAATGCCTTTTGCACCTTATCCCGCAGTGCTTGATCGTCCTTGCGGAAGCCAACGCCGAACTGGGCCGACGGTCCCACCGTGACATCCACTGCTTCCAATTTATTCGGGTGTTTGCTCATATAATAGCGCCCGATAATTTCGTCGCAAACCACGGCATCAATACGACCGTTTTCCAAATCCATAAAAGCCGCCAAATAATCCTGATATTTTTTAAATTT
>CAJPQU010000022.1 GCA_905372875.1 uncultured Schwartzia sp.
TCCAACCGGTGTGACGTGTAACGCAAAAGCTGACGCATTTCATCCAAAGTTTTTACACTCTGACGGGATGCCGCCGACAAACTGCCATCTTTTTTAAAGGAAACCTTGATGAAACGATTTTCGGCGTCAATGCCCCGCACCACCGCCTCATCGTCCAGCAGCCACCCGGCCATTCTGAGCTTTTTCCAAAGAGTCACACAGGCGTCCGATTGCGTAAAACCGGCGGTTTTCCCCTCCTGTACCGGATTTTTCAGGAGACAGTAGAGCATGCCGGCGGGTTTTTGCTCCGCCGTCTTCCCCTTGAGAAGGCGTGCCGCCGCCAGCACATACGTCAAAAGCTGCAGCCGCAGGCCGTAATATACTTCGTCCAAGGAAAGATCAGCGTAGCCCGATTTATAATCAATGATAAGAAAATAGAGCGGGCCTTCTGGATCCAGCCGTCCTACGTCCACCCGATCGATCTGCCCTATGACATCCAACGTGCAGCCGTCCGCTAAAGGATAATGTACCAAAGAACCCACAGGAGAATTTTCTCCGAAACCGATCTCAAAGAAGCGGGGATGAAAGGCGCTCTTGGCGTCGTAAGCGATGAGGCGGGAAAGGGAACTTTCCGCCGTCTGAGCGATCCGTCGCTGTAAGTTCTGATACTGCGCCGTACTCAACAAGATCTCATTCTGCACCCCAGGGGCTTCCTCTGCCATGATAGCGGCACAGATGGCATGCCGCTCCGCCTCTCCCACCTCACCCCAGCGACGGTTTTCTGCCTGCATACGCTCCCCGAAGCGGCGCATCACGTCGTGGAGAAGCGTACCAAAATCCGGGGCGGCAAATTGACGAACTGGCCGTTCCGTTAAACGCAGCCCGTACTGGGCAAAGTGTCGGAAGGGGCAGGCATAGAAATTTTCAAACCGCGTGACGCTGCCCGTGAGGCGCTTATGGCGAAGGTAGAGACGACGCGCCAAGGCGGGAGGCAGGGACGTCTCCGCTGTCTCGGGGAAGCGGCCCAACAGGATATTTTCCAACTGCTCCCGGGCGTTCCCGAGTGCCCAGTTATACACTGAAGCCCAGTCGGGGATATCCTCTCCCTCGTAGGCGCGCATAGCCGGGGCCAGACGTGACACCGCCCGCTCCCCCGCGGTGAAGCGAAACTCGTCGCGATTTTCCGCCCCTTCAAGGGCGATGGTTTCCACCTCTACCGGCAAAATGTCCAAGATGCGCGCGACCAAAGGCGCACGGATGAGGCCGTTTCCCTCGCTGTCCGCCAGCGCATAGGAGACCCAAAGGTAATCCCTGGCCTCAGTAAATCCGTGGTAGAGGAGATAACTCTCCCCGTAGCTTTCGTCTTCTCCCGGAGAAAGTGTCAAGGACACGCGATCCCCCGCTCGGCGCAGACGCGCTCGATCCGCATCCGAGATCAGGCCCTTGTCTGGGACACGCCGGGGCATGACCCCTTCATTGGCCCCCAAAATAAAGATAGCCGCACTGTTGTTCAGGCTGTTTTGATCAAAAGACGCGATGGTCACCGCATCTAAAGTCGGCGGAATGAGGGCAATCTCCAGTGCGTCCAGTCCGTCCCCCAAGACAGCGGCATACTCCTCCAGGGCCATCTTTTCTCCGCCGCTCACCGTCACCATCTGATCGAAAAGTTCCGTCACCGCCTCCCAGATCATCCGATGCTCCTTCGCTTCCTCCAGTCGCCCCTCTACTTCCGCCTCTTGGCTCCAAGCCCGCAACGATTCCGCGGCACCAATATCCGTCAAAAAAGCGAAGACAGCCTCCGTGAGGCCGCGGACATCCTCAGCCGTCGAAAGGGCTGCACTGAGGCGAAGCAGCGGCGCACCTAATTTTTGCCGGGCTTCATTCACTCGCGCCAACCGCTCCGCTGCCTCCGCCTCGCTCACTTTCACCGACCGGCGTCGGTAGGGCCATTCCTTCTCCCAGCTTTTCTGTCCTCGAAGGCCAAATTCTAAAACATAATTTTCCAAAATATCCGATTCATCCCTGGATAGAGGAAGAAGATCCGTTTTCGACGCGCGAAAAACATCGTCGTAGCGCCAGCCCTCCGTCACCACCGCCAGCGCCGACCGCACGAGCTCCGCCAAGGGATGATGTACCCCCGCGCGCTTGGTGTCGCTGAAAAAAGGAATCCCGTAATCTGTCAGGGTAAACGTCAAAATCTGCCGATACGCCTCCGGAGCTCGCAGTAAAATGCCCACGTCCCGATAGCGCAGTCCTCTGTCGCGGCAGAGGCAAAGGATATCCGCAACCGCCGCCTCAATCTCCAACCGCCGCGTCGCTGCTTCCACCACCCGCACCCCAGCACCTTCCCCGCTCTTTTCCACGGGGAAAGCAAACAGACGCCCCTCCAACGCCCCGATCCCGGTGGCAGAAAATCGGCGCGGCGCTCCTAACGCCCGCACCGACCATTGTACCCCCGCCTCCTCAGCCAATTTTTGCAGCGCCGCTAAGGTTTTTTGCGCCCGGTAAAAAAGGAGCGAAGGCTGTCCCACGATTTGCGGATCCAAGGGCAAGGTAATGTGAACTCGTGCCGCCGTTTGGCAAATCGTCCGCAGCACCCGTTGTTCCAACGGATTAAAGAAAACGAACCCGTCCAGCCAAACCTCCGCCCCCGCAAAGAGGATAGAGCCGGGAATGGCCTCAGCCAAAAGCGCCATACGGTCTTCCGCGTCCTCGTAACGGTCCGCCGTCTCCTCCTGAAAGGTTCCGTAAAGGGCAGCGATATCCGTCAGTTTTTGCTGGAGATACCCCGGCCCCACGGCTTCCGCCGCTTCTCGCAGGGCCGCCGGCGTCCCGCCGTAACTTTTCAGCTCTTTGATGGCATCCGCCAGCGATGCCGTAAAGCCTCGCTGCTCCGCCGCCCGCGCCAGCACCGTAAGATCTCCTGCCCGTTCTGCAATAATCTTTTTCAGGATCAAGCGCTGCCCTACCGCCGTGAGCCTTGGCCGCGCCGCTCGCCCCATCTCTTGGCTCAGCCGCCAAGCCAGCCGCCGAAACCCAAAGACATGGCCCCGCATCGTCCCCCGGCCCGCCGTCCGCGCCGCTAACTTTCGCTCTGCCCTATACGTCATGTGTTCCGGGACGATCAAAAGAAGCGCCGGACCAAGGGGCGTTTCCTCGATTCGCGCCGCCATCTCCCCCAGACATGTATATGTCTTGCCGCTGCCGGAGCGGCCTAAAATGATATCCAATACCTTCCCCTGTCCCACGGTTTTCCTCCTGCCGCTGCCCGCCATTGTTATTCGTGCGACGCTATCTTCCTCACGGAAAATCCCTCACCTGAAAAAACATCCCTCATTCATGTGCGCTTCATTAATATTCGCGCCCGTCCCCCTTTTTCCCTGCCTCTCGCCAAAGTAGAAACCCATGCGTCCCCAACGGCTTCACCTCATTCCTAAATACCAACCTTACGTCAAATACGGTATGATCAGATCAATAAAGAATGATTTTACAACAAATGTACCTTGCCTAAGAATATCTATCATGTTAAAATAGCAAGAAAATGTAAATCTGCCGTCTTCTACACGGCAGGTTTTTATGTATGAAGAGGAGAGACGATCGTCATTATGAACCAACCGTCTACCGCAGACGCGGATACGATCACGCAGGAGAAGGCGCAAGCGCTCTTGGAGGAGAACGAAGCCGAGTCGCGTCTGCGTACTTACCCCGGCTTCATGGGGCGAATCATTGCCGTCCTCCTCGTCCTTTGGACGGGCTTTCAGCTTTATTACACCACCCTCGGTGCCATTAGTGCTGTCAATCTCCGGGCATTTCACTGCATTTTCCTGCTCCTCTTCACCTTTCTCCTCTTCCCCGCCTATCGCCGGGAAAAACGGATCCGCACCCTGCCCTCTCTCTGGGATATGGCGCTTATCGCCGTTTCCACGGGAAGCCTCCTCTATTTGGTGATGAACTACACCCGGATCGCCCAGCAGGGCGGCCGGGTAACGTCCTTTGAGTTAGGCATCGCCGCCGCCGCTTTATTCTGTATCTTTGAAGCGGCCCGGCGGGCTTCGGGAAATTTGACCCTGCTCGCCCTTCTTTTTCTCGCTTACAACTGGTTCGGTGAATACCTTCCCGGCTACTTGGGGCACAACGGCTTCACCTTAAAGCGTGTGCTGATCACGCAGTTCTGGGGTACGCAGGGCGTCCTCGGAACGGGCATCGGCGTTTCCGCCACCTACATTTTTCTTTTTGTCCTCTTTGGAGCCTTTTTAAAACACAGCGGGTTTTCCAAGTTCATCAATGATTTCTCTCTGACTTTGGTGGGACAAACCTCCGGCGGCCCGGCAAAGGTGGCAGTGGTAGCCTCGGCGCTCTTAGGGATGATCAATGGCTCCGCCATCGCCAATGTAGCCACCACCGGCACCATCACCATCCCCCTGATGAAGCGCACTGGCTACAAAAAGGAATTTGCTGGTGCAGTGGAAGCAGTGGCCTCCACCGGCGGCCAATTCTGCCCACCCATCATGGGAGCCGTTGGGTTCGTCATGGCTGAATTTCTAAACCTTTCCTACACGCAGGTCATGTTGGCGGCCATCGTCCCTGCTCTTCTCTATTATGTGGGGCTCCTCGTCGCTGTCCACTTGGAGGCTAAGCGCTTAGGGCTGTCGGGACTCTCCCGGGAGAATATCCCGGACGCCATAGTGGTTCTCCGTGAGCAAGGGCATCTCATTTTGCCGCTCGTTTCCTTGATTGGCATGATGTTTTATGGCTTTACCCCCCTCTATGCGGCAGTGTTGTCCATCTTCGTCACGGTGATCGCCAGTTGGCTGCGAAAAGAGACCCACATGACCCCGACCATTATTTTAGAAGCTATGGTAGAAGGATCCAAGAGTGCTATCTCCGTTGGCGTCTGCTGCGTCATCATCGGCGTCATCATCGGCACCGTCACTCTCACCAGCATGGGCCTCAACATGGGATACCTGATCCTCTCTCTCGTGGATAACGGCAGCATTTATCTCACCGGACTTTTAGTAATGATCATGTCCTCCATTTTAGGCATGGGCGTCCCCGGCGTTGCCGCCTACGTCATCGTTCAGGCCGTAGCGGTTCCCGTCCTCATCAAAGCAGGTGCCCTCCCCATCGTCGCCCATCTTTTCTGCCTCATCTATGCCTGCCTGTCCAATATCACGCCACCCGTAGCCATGAGTGCCTATGTCGCGGCGGGCATCGCCGGTTCCGATCAGACGAAAACGGGATTATGGGCGGTGCGCCTTGGCCTTATCGGCTTTCTCATCCCCTTTTTCTTTCTTGACAATCCCATTCTGCTCATCGGCGTCACCCCGGAAGCTAATCTCAGCGCAATGCTCTGGGCCATCGCTACCGCTTTAGTGGGCACAGCGTCCCTGGTCATGGGACTGGAAGGCTGGATTCTCCTCCGCGCTTCTATGCTTGAGCGGCTGATTCTCATCAGCTCAGCCCCCTTTCTCCTCCTTCCCGGCATGTACAGCGATGTGATCGGGATCGGCGGTTTGGCGGGGGTTCTCCTCTATCAGCTTTTCCAGCATCACCGAGCCTCTCCCGAAGTTAGCAAAGGAAACATCGACTGACCTTTCGTCTCTGTTTGCGGCATTCCCCTGGACCATAAAATTTCATTATTTAAGGAGGAATTTCCATGTATCTCTCATCCCTGAGACGTACCCTGTCCGTTTCTCTCGCTGCGCTGGCCATCGCCGGAACATTAGCGGGCTGCGGCGGCGAAAAAAAAGCGATCCAAGGACCGGAAAAGCCCACCGCCGGTCAGACCGTCAAGATTAATTTCCCTACCGCCTCCGCCTCCGGCGCCCTCTACGCTGTGGGGGCTGCCATCACTAACCTCTGGAACCAACATATCCCCGGTGTAAGTGCCGCCAGTCAAGCTTCAGCGGGGGGCATCGCCAACCTCAGTATGGTCGCTGACGGCGAAGCGCAGGTCTCCATCGCTATCAGCAGTAACTGTTTTCAGGCACTGAACGGCACCGACAGTTTTACGGATCATCCTTTCAAGGAATTGAAGGCCATCGGCGGTCTCTACATGAACCCCAATCAAGTGGTAGTGACGAACGCCTCCGGCATCCAATCCCTCGCTGAGGTCAAAGGAAAGCATTTTGCTGTGGCATCTGCCGGATCCAGCGTCTATAACGAATGCAGTACTCATTTCACCGCCGCCGGATTAAACTTCCCGGAAGATATAAAATGCGAGTATATCACCTTCACGGATGCCGCCGATATGCTTCAAAACGGCAGCGTCGACGGCGCATGGATCATGTCCGGCGCTCCGGCTTCCGCCGTATCCCAGGCGCTTACCTCCGGCTGCCGCCTCCTCAACATTGACGACACTCTGCTGAGGGCGCTGAAGGAAAAATATCCTTGGTACGCCTCCTACACTATCCCCAAAGGTACCTATCCGAATCAGGAAACCGACATCCAGACTTCGGCTATTAAAATGGTCATGTTCACCCGCGCCGACATGCCCGAAGACACGGTATACCAGCTCACCAAGACCTTCTGGGAACACATCGACGAATTGGGACAATCCCAAAAGAATCTCAAAGGTCTGAAACCCGCCGACGCCGTCAAAGACATTGCCAATCTTCCCCTCCATCCCGGTGCGGAGAAATACTATAAAGAAATCGGCGTTCTGAAATGAACCGTTGACAAAAATAGCCCTGACCATCAGTATTGCGGTCAGGGTTATTTGCTGTCTATACAGAAGTAGTATTTTCCCCACCGGCCTAATTCATAGGTGGAACAGAACGTATCAGGCTTTCGATCCGGCGTGGGATGGGATGGCAAGAACCGCATCGGGAACCCCGTCCGTGGGTTCTGCCTGGCGCACGCGGTGGGTACTGACGTGACCTTTATCCTTCGGCTGGCATACCATAAGCTGGATGGAGCCGGCGATAATGCAGGCGCCGCCGAAGCAGGAGGCCATGGTCAGTACTTCGTCCCAAAGCATCCAGCCGAACCAGATGTGAAAGAGAATCTCCGTGTACATGAGAAAGGAGACGAGGATGGAGTTAATATGCTGGAACGCCCAGGTCATGAGCATTTGAGCGGCCAAGGCACACAATCCCATGCCGCCGATCCAGAGCCACTGGATCCCCTCCGGCCAGACGAATTTCTCCATCAACGCCGCACCGATGAGGATACTGAAGATCTGAAAATAGAACACGATCTCCGTCCCCCGCTTTATGCCCTTTTCCGCCAATCGGCTGATGACGATATAGGCTGCCGCCGAGCAGAAGCCCCCTGCGATGCCGTAGAGTGCGTAAATATTGAAAGAACTGAATTTCCATATCTGCACCACCAGCAACGTTCCCAAGGTAATGAAGAGAAGTCCGGGAATGGCCTGCCGGGGTAAGCGTTCCGATAAAAAGAAGGGGGATAATAGGCACATGAAAAAGGCTGAAAGCTGTGCCAAAATCTGGGAATCCCCCAAGGTCAGCCCGCGAATGGAGAGGAAAAAGAAAAACAGCCCGCAGCTCCCGAAGAAGCCGCGCAGGGAGAGGAGCTGCCAATGTTCCCCGGTGAAGAAGCGCTCGCGAGTTTCCCGGCAGAGAAGGGGGATGAAAAAAAGCCCCACGATTCCTCGGAAAAAAGTCAGTTCGCTGGAAGCAATCTCCGGCAGCGCCTTGACGAACACATCCATAAAAGTAAAGGAGAGTGACGCGCCGATGGCGGCGAAAATGCCTTTCATGAGCCCCGACTCGTTCCTCCTGGCCGATGACAATGCCATCTTGAGACGCACCATCGGTTCATAGGCAATATTTGTCTGATACAATGTATCCACCCCCGGGGGATATTTCTGTCCTCATCATAACCCCATGCAGGGGATAAGTCAATCCTTTTTCCCCAACCATAATGGCTAACCAGCCCCCCTTACTTCGCTACTCACCAAAAAGCTGTAGCCTCACGGGCCAGACAGGCCAACCTCATTTTACGAAGCTGGGCAAACTTGCTATAATGAGAATGTTTAGGAAACGCTGATAATTTAACACCGACATCTTGGGGCAGATTCCATTTTATCAGCACTTCCTTTACGAAAAGACTAAAGGAGCGGCTGCGTAATGATCTGGGAAAGAAATCCGGTAGAACTTTTAGCTCCCGCCGGGAACTGGGAAGCCTTGGAGGCAGCAGTGGAAGCCGGTGCGGACGCGGTGTATTTAGGGGGCAAAGCCTTCAACATGCGCCTTCACCGGCAGGATATGAATTTCGACGATGAGGCCCTGGCCCGGGCGGTAACTTATGCCCACGCCCATCAAGTGCGCCTCTACATCACCATCAACAACCTCATTAGCGAGGAGGAGCTCGAGCCCCTGCGGCGCTATCTCCTCTATCTCAATGAGATCCGCCCCGACGCCATTTTGGTGCAGGACTTTGCCGTGATCTCTTTAGCGGAGGAATTAGGGATGTCCCTGCCCCTCCATGCCTCGGTGATGATGAACATTCATAACGAAGCGGCCATGCGCCTTTTGAAAGAACATGGCATCACCCGCATCGTGGCCAGCCGGGAAATGACCCTTGCGGAGCTTGCCCTCCTCCGGCAAACTACGGGCCTCGAGATCGAATACTTCGTTCACGGCGATATGTGCATATCGGAGAGCGGCCAGTGTGTCCACTCCGGCGTTCTTTTCGGGCAGAGCGGCAATCGCGGGCGCTGCTTAAAGCCCTGCCGCTGGCCCTACGAGATCATCGACGAAATCACCGGGGAATCCCTCGAAAATGCCGCCGCCGGGCCGTACAAATTGGCACTGAAAGACATGTGCCTCTACCGTAATCTGCCGGAACTCATCCAGTCCGGCGTATATTCCTTTAAGATTGAAGGGCGGATGCGTCCGGCCGACTTCGTCCACCGCATCGTCGGTACTTATCGCCGGGCCATTGACGCTTATTTAGCCGACCCGGCGGGCTATCGCGTAAACGAAGAAGATTGGCAGGATCTCTATGAAAACCGCGCCCGAGACTTCACCACTTCCTTTGCGCTGGGACAGCCGACCGCAGAAGCTATCGGCTGGGACGGAACCCGAGAGCCTCGCTTTTTCAGCAAGGCCTCCCCGGAAGCCTCGCTTGCCCCTCATCTCTTAGCTGACGAACCGGCTATTTCCCCAAAAAAAACGACCCCATATCCCTTCCTTACCGTTCACGCCGCCGATCTCAACGGCGTATCCGCTGCCTGTGAAAATGGGGCCGACGCTGTCATTATCGGCGGTGAAACGTGGCGGCCCTGCCGCCCTTGGACGTTGGACGATATTCGCCGCACCCTGCGTCTCACGCGGGAATACGGTGTCCGAACCATCATCGATACCCCCCGCAGCACCCACCAGCGGGAATGCCGCGAACTGTCCCAATTTTTCCTTATGTTGGAAGAAATGGGCCCCGACGCGCTCTTAGTGGGTAATCCCGGCATACTGAAATTAGCGGCGGAATGTGCCACCCTGCCCATCCATGCGGACTTTTCTTTCAACCTCTTCAATCATCGGGCAGCCGCCTTCCTCAAGGAACAGCGCGTCTCCTTGGGGACGGTATCCCTTGAACTCGCCTTTCCGCAGCTTCGGGACTTAGTGCAGCACACCTCTCTGCCGTTGGAAATTATTCTCCACGGCGTCACAGAATCCATGATCTGTGACCATAACCTTCCGGCATTGGCCTTGGGAAACTACGATCCACTGGAAAATCCGTCCTTTAACGACCGCCGCTATGCCCTGCGGGACGAAGCAGAAGAAATCCATCCCCTCCGGCAGGATCAGTACGGGCGTTTCCATATTCTCTTCGCCAAGGATCTGTGCCTGTATCCCTACCTCTCCAAACTCAAAGGTTTTTCCTCCTATCGCATTGAAGGGCAAGACTATGCGCCGCACCTCTTAGGGAAGATTACCCGCCTCTATCGCGAAGCCTTGGACAGTCTCGCTGCCGGGAAAGAGCCCCTCGATTTGGACGCCCTCGCGGCGCTGCAAAATGATTCCCCCCGCACATTCGGCTGCGGCACGTACCGCTTTCATCTCTCGCGGTAAAGGACATTCGGACTTTTATCCTTACTTCCCTAAAAAACGGACGGCAGAAAAAGCGTCCTGCGCTCTTTCCGCCGTCCATCTCCGCAAAACCATTGCGCTCAAAAATACGTTTAGAAAGTAGGGTTCTTCCATGACTGCCTACCTTGGCCCCGACGCCATCTTAGAGAAAAAGAAAAACTACATCATGCCCTGCCTCGGCCACTTTTACGAAAGACCGCCCCAATTCGTCAAGGGGTCCATGCAGTACCTCTTTGACAGTACGGGGAAAAAATACCTCGACTGCTTCGCCGGGGTCTCCGTCATGAACTGCGGCCACGCCAATCCTGACATCACCCGGCGTATTTGCCAGCAGGTGGAAACCCTCCAGCACGTCTGCAACATCTACCTGACGGAAAATTTTGTCCAACTCGCTGAACGACTGGCCACCGTCACCCCGGGCAAGCTGCAAAAATCCTTTTTCTGCTCCACCGGCAGCGAAGCCAACGAAGGGGCGATGCTCCTCGCCACGATTTACACCCAGCGCAGCGAATTTTTAGCGCTCACCGGCGGCCTCCATGGCCGGACAAAATTGGGCATGAGCGTCACCGGCATCGGCATGTGGCGCACCGACCCAAATCCCGTAGGCGGTATCCACTTCGTCCCCCATCCCTACTGCTACCGCTGTCCCTTAGAGAAAAAATATCCGGACTGCGACCTTGCCTGCGCCGATCAGGTGGAAACCGTCATCAAAACCGCTACCTCCGGCCGCCTCGCTGCCCTCATCGCCGAGCCAATTCAGGGGAATGCCGGTATCGTCACACCGCCCCCGGGCTACTTCATCCGGTTGAAAGAAATCCTCGACGCCCATCAGACACTCCTCATCATCGACGAAGTACAGACAGGTTTCGCCCGCACGGGGAAAATGTTTGCCATTGAGCATTACGGCGTCACGCCGGACATCATGACCATGGCCAAAGCGCTGGGGAACGGCGTTCCCATCAGCGCTTTTATCGCGACGGCTGACATCGCCGACCGCTACACCCAGCCGGGGGCCTCTACCTTAGGAGGCAATCCTGTATCCAGCACCGCCGCCTTAGCCGTCTTAGACTACATCGAGCGCCATCATCTTCTGGAAAATGCCGCTGCTCGGGGCGCACAGCTCGCTGACGGACTGAAAGACCTCCAAAGACGTCACCCCATCTTAGGCGACATCCGTGGGCTTGGCCTCATGCGTGGCGCGGAATTTGTCCACGCCAATGGCTCCCCCGCACCCGCCGCCTTAGACGCCGCCTTGGAAAAGCTCAAAGACCGGGGCATCTTGGTGGGGAAAAACGGCCTCGCCCGAAACGTCATGGCCTTCCAGCCCCCCCTCGTCATCACCGCCGCCGACGTGGATCATCTCCTGAACCAGTTGGAGGACGTCTTAAAGGAACTCCAAGACCTCTAATGATAAAATCCGTCAAGTTCGCGCCGATTTTCATCCCATCAAGGAAGCAAAACCTCCGCATAGCTCTGTTATGCGGAGGTTTTGCTTCCTTGCGAAAAATGCGCCAAGATGGTGGTGTGAAATGTTCAGTACCTTCTCAAGCCATAACCTCAAAGATCAAAGGTCGCCGAAAGCATGAAGGTGCGCGGCATGGAAAGCAGAAGTTTGCTGCCCTGCCCCGGCTGCAAAATCCAATGGCTCGAATTAAAGAGATTATAGCAGGAGGCCTGCAAGGACACAGGCATCTTGCCCATCTTCGTCTTGTAATTGACGAAGAGGTCAAATACGGTGGACGCCGGTACGGAAAGCTGGCGACGATTCGTGCCGATGATGGTGCCTGCCCCTACATAATTCATCCGCCCCGTGATGCTCCAATCCTTATCCGGCATGTATTCGACACCCAAGACGGCACTCCAGTCCGCCGAGCTGTCCGTGGGCAGGCCATCGTTTATCCCCCCCGCCGTATGCTGCTGCCGGGCGTGAAGGTACTGAACGCCGCCGAAGAGATTCCACTTCGGCGCGGCGACACCCGTAAAGCTGAGATCGAGCCCCCGGTAACGATTTTCGCCATCCAGCCGATAGAAGGGCAGCCCTCCAGAAATGGGGTTGGCAACTTCAAGGTAATTCGGCTGGGTGACGTCAAAGTAGGCAAGCGCCGCATACATGGCGCCAATTTTATATTTGACCCCGACTTCCTTCTGGGTCACCTTCACCGCGCGCAAAATCTCGCCCTCGTTCGCGTAATTGCTCCCGACAATCTGCCCCCGCGTGGTGGACTGGGCGTATGCGCCGTAAAACGACAGGCGATCCGTCGGCGCGTAAGTAGCGCCAAAAGTGGGCGCGTACTGAATATCCGACACCTGATTGCCCGCCGCCGCGCCGCGATAATTCCCCATGCGGCGCGTCACCGCCGCCAAGATTGACCACTTGCCGACCTTCACCTTGTCCATGAGATTGACGCTGGTATCCATCTCCTGATACTGGAATTTCTTGCCGAGGCTCGACGAAATATCATAGTCGTAGATCGAGGGGTGATAGAGGATCCCGGAATAAATGTTGCCGGTGACGTGGGCGTTGGGCGCATCCCGGCGCGTATTGTTGTATTGGACGCGCCAAGAGCGGTCAACAGCCAGCGTCAGATCATGCTCGGCTGCGCCGGTACGGAATTTCGTATTGAGACCGACCTGCCCGTAGCGGCTCTTGAGGTAAAAATACTGCGACCAAACGCGGTTCCCTTTGAGATTGCCGAGGCCGTCGATGGTGATCTGCGACACATATATGAAGCGACGGTTCGTCATATCGTTCATCCCGGCGTTGAGGAACCATTTCGTCTGCGCATTGATCTGCTGCTCATGGTTGAGGGTGAGCTGATAGCCGTGCCAGTCGCTGTGCATGAGCCTTGGATCGTCGTAACTCTTGCTGGCGTCCGGGGCAGCAGGCACCGCCGACACGCTGCGCTGGATATTAAAGCGCCGCTCTGTACCCCACAGCCGGTCATCGTAGTATCCTCCGAAAAAGTTCGTCCGGCTACGCGCCGTCTCGCGGCTCACATCGATGAAGACGTTGCGCTTTTGGCGGCCCGCCCCGCTGACCGCGAAGCCGCCGTCGCTGTACTCAGCGTAAAGACGCAGGCCCAGCGATTCATCGCCGCCTAAACGGCCGCGATTGATGTCCAGATAACCGCCGTAATGACCATAGCCGCTGACCGTCTGGCGATAGCGCGTGAAATCCTCCTGCTCCGGGCGCTTCGTATAAAGGTACACGGAAACGGGCTGACCGCCGTCAGGCCCGTTATACGACTGCACCGAACCGGAAAGCGTCGCCGCCGGGCCTACCATGACATCCGCCCGACCGATGGTATTCGTCACCGGCCCCGCCGCCATGATAAAGAACCCCGGCACGTTGTTGAGATAGAGCGCCGAACCGTTGGCCAACATGCCCCGGGCAGAAAAATCCGTCTTGATGAGCGAGGTGCCGGTGCGAAGCGACGGAACATTATCCAACACCTGATTGATGTCACCGGCGGGGGCTGCGAAGGTAGCAAAATTTTTCTCCGTCAAGCTCTGCGCTGTATACGGCACCTCCATGAGATCCTGATCCCCGAATAGGCCAAAATTTGTGCTTTCCGTCTGAAACCCACCGGGCAAAAGCGCCCGGCCATAGGAATCGTAAGCGTCGCGTTCCCCAGTCACCGTGAGGGTGGGAAGCGTATAAGTCGCGAGCGGTGCTTTCTCCGCCGCCATGCCCTCGTCAGCCTTTCCCTCTTGTGCGTTCGTGTAGCTGCCGCTGGCCAAAGACAGCAACACAAAAACTGCCAATGTTTTCTGTCTGATCATGTTCAATCCCCTTTGCTTAAGGAAACGCTGATAAAATGAAATCCGTCAAATTGGCGATGCTGAATTTATCAGCGCTTCCTTGAAATAATGTACGATCTAACCTGAACATTATCATAGTCAATGTTTTAATACAATCAAACAAATTCAAAATGATAGTTCATTATTTTGAAACATTTTACTCATGCACCCGTCAGCAAAAATTTTTGCAATACCGCCGCGAACTTCTCTCCCAGTATCCCACTGCCCGCCCCGGCTGCTTCGCGACCGGACAAGAACCCATCCGGCAAAGGAAGCAACGCCTTGTCTCCCATGACGGAAAGGAAACAAGGATCCGCCACGACGACATCCGCCACGTCCCACGCTGCCTGCAGTTCTTCTTTCGACCGAAAACATAAGAGCGCTTCGTCTCCATTAGCTTGGCGAAAAAGTCCTGCCGTCTCCTCCGTCCAAGCGTAGGCCGCATAGCGCAGCTTCCCGAACCCGTACCAGCGCAGCACTGCCCCGATGGCTCTCATCGCCACGGGATCGCCAATGAGGAGGATATGATGGCGACGATCCGTCACTGCGGGTCTATCCTCCGGCGCAGATTCTGCCGCCCCTCGGGGGAACGCTCGTCGCACTGCCGTCTGCCACGCCGCCCGCCCTGCTTCCCCCAGCGGCAATTTCGTCACGACAGGCATACCGTACCGGCGGTGCAGCCATTGAGCGGCCGATGTGCCAACGGCAGATACAACCCAGACCAGCGCCGGACGTTCCAGCAGGGTGTCACGCCCCGCCCAGCGCACCCCATACCCTAAGGACGCCAAATCGTCCGCTGCTTCGCGAAGCGGCGCAAAATCACCACAAAGAAGCGCCGTGTACCCGACGACGAGAACCGTCGCCGTCTTCTCTCGCCACATCGTAGCGGCTTCCTGAACGAGAAAAAGCGTGGCGGCCGCCGCCCCCGATATGGCATCCTGAAACCCGTCCGTAGAAAAGCTGCGCCGCCGCAAAACGTCGTCTGACGCCGCCGACAAGACCTCCTCTTCCCGCAGCGCCATGAATGCGGGCACCGGCGAGGAGAGGAGATTGATCTCCCGATACCGCCCCTCACGGGTCAGCATTTCCACCTCCGCCGCCATGGTATCCTCCATGCCGAAAACATAGTCCTTCGGGTGCGGAAGAGCGGCAAAGACGCCGGATTGCCCCGGCACCATATCGAGCCGCGTCAATGCCCCGCGGCAGCCGGATGGCGTGACGAGGACATTGGCCGCCCCTTCCCCGCGCAAGAGATCTGATACCCCCGCGATGTCGCCCATGGGCGGCGGCAAAACTGCCCCCGCCCTGACCTCCCCCGCTTCCGGCGGCAGACTTGCTAAAATCGCCGTCGCCGAGTCATGGGGAATGGCGTCGGTTTTGGCCAGCGGCCCGCGAAAGAAGCACTTCACCACACACCCCGTCTGCGCCGAAAGTCGGCCTTCAAGGTCATCAAAATCGAGACGGGTCAAAATATCCAGACAGGAGAGATAAATGACGACGACCCGCGCCCCGGGGAGAGCCGCCGCCTTCAAAACGGCACGACGTATCTCATCTTCTGCCGTCCCTAAGACATAATCCGCCGCCCGCAAAACGGCGTAACGAAAGCGCGAGAGCGCCCCCATCGCCTTGGCACTCTGATAGACCGTGCGCAGACAGACAAGCGATCCCGTCGCCACAAGGACAAGATCGCGGCGACGCCACAGTGTTTCTAAACTCGCCGGAAAATCGTCCTGCTCGCCCGCTAAAATTGGTTCCATTCCGTGCGCTCCTCAAAAAATGCGGCCAGCCTCTGTCAAGAGCTAAGGCGGGCCGCGTTAAAACTCCCTCGGCAATTCCTTATATTCCGCGATAATGTCGAAAAACAAGTTCATCGCCGGACTGTGCCATTTATTTTTGTGGGTTCCGTAGAAAGAGTCCACCCTGAACTTTTCCGCCGGAATGACCGAGAGCTTTCGCTGCTCCACCCGATCCCCCACCGCGAAATCCGGCAGCAGCGCAAGCCCCATATCGTTTTCGATCAAGTTAATGATCGTCTGGGTACTCCGTATCTCGATGGTATTCGTAAACGTAATGGATTTTCGCCGCAGGTAATCGTCCAAAAGACGACGTATCCCTCCCGGCAGCGGCGTGGAAATGCGCGGCAGCTCCCGCACGACCCGGTGTCCTTCCCGCAGATCGGGACACCGAGCAGAAGCCGCCGACGACGCATAGAAATGCGCCGAACTTTGCTCAAAGGGGAAAAATGCCAACTGCGCTGCCGCCTTATCCGGCACGCGGTAAGCAAAACCGATATCCAACTGCCCGTCATTCAGCCCTGCCACCACCCCCTGGCTGGTGACGGAGCGCAGACGCAGATCGACACGCGGGGCGAGCTGATGAAACCTTTTTAGCAGCCTCGGCAGCCGAAAGCAGAGCAATGATTCCGGCGCACCGATGGAAAGCGTCCCCTGATATTCGGCGCTGTCATATTGAAAATTCCGCAACTTCTTTTCCGCCGCCAGCACTTCCTCCACATAGGGAATCAGCGCTTCTCCCGCCTTCGTGAGAATCATGCGCCGCCCGCTCTTTTCAAAGATCTGAACGCCGGCTTCCGCTTCCAACTGCGCCACATGGAAGGTAATCGTGGAGGGCGTATAGTTGAGCTGCCGCGCCGCGCTGGTAAAGCTGCCGGTTCGGAGGATCGTCTGGAACGTATGAAGAATTTTAATTTCCATCAAAAAGCCCCCAAAGGCTGCCCGACCCGCTTATGATTCCGGTTCTCCCGGGATACAGAGCTTTCTCCCTGCTTCGGGAACGTACACCATTTGCACGTTCATGTGGTAAAGCTCCCGCAGCCGCTCTTCCGTGATCACATCGTGGGCGTTCCCGACAATGAGAGTATTCTGCGTCATAATCCCCGCCTGCCCGCCGAGGTAGATCGCCTGATCGGGCAGGTGCGTGGTGAGCAGTACCGCCATGCCCCGCTTGGAAAGCCGCCGGATCATCTCGACGACGCGGAACTGATTGCCATAATCTAAATGATTGGTCGGCTCGTCCATCAGGATGAGCTGAGGCTGCTGGACGATGGCCCGAGCGATGGCTGCCTGACGCTGCTGTCCGCCGGACAGGGTATTGATCGCCCGCTCGCGGATGTCGTAGATATTCATTTCATGCAGGACTTCATCCGTGAGGGCGTAATCCTTCGCTCCCGGCTTTTGAAACGTGCGCAAATACGGGGCGCGGCCCATGACCACATAATCGCGCACCGTGAAGGAATATGAGGTATTCTGCATCTGCGGCACATAACCGATGCGTTTGGCAAAAGCACGGGCATCATCCTGCGCGTCGTACACCGTCCCGTCGTCATCCTCAATCCAGACCCTTCCCGAACGCGGCGACAAAAAGCCGATGAGACAGCGTAAGAGCGTCGATTTCCCCGCGCCGTTCGCACCTAAGATGGAAAAGATTTCCCCCGTCGTCACGGACAAGGACACATGCTCCCAGAGCGCACTTGCCCCATCGTAGGAAAACGATAAATCCTGCGCCACGAGCTTCATGACGTCACCGCCATTCGCTGCCGCAGCAAGAGATAGAAGTAGAACGGCGCACCGATGAGTCCCGTGAGAATGCTAAGAGGGATCTCCGTGCGCATCGTGGCACGGGACAGCGTATCCACGACGAGGAGAAACAGCGCCCCCAACACCACTGCCAAAGGCAGCAGCCGCTGATTGTTCGACCCCACGAGGATGCGGGAAAAGTGCGGGATCACCAGCCCGATCCAGCCCACGGTACCACTGATGCAGACGGAGCTGGCAGTGAGCACCGTGGCGCAGAAAATGATCGCGTAGCGCAGCCAGCCGGTATGACGCCCCAACATGTGCGCCTCTTCCTCGCTCAAGGTGAGGATGTTCATCCGCCAGCGAAGGAGCAGCATGAATACACCGCAGGCCAAGATCGGCAAACCGTTGTAGACGATGTTCTCCCAGACGACATTGACGAGAGAGCCGAGCTGCCAGTAGGTGATGGCAGGAAGCTCCGTCTCGCTGTCGGCGACGTACTTGATGATCCCCATGAGCGAACTCATGAGACCGCCGACGATGATGCCCGCCAATACCAACATGACGATAGAATTTTTGCCGATGATGCGCGGGATCAGGACAGCCGCCAAA
>CAJPQU010000023.1 GCA_905372875.1 uncultured Schwartzia sp.
CCACCGTACCGGCAATGCTCCCCGCCACCATCATCGCCCCGGCGGAGCGGCCGCCCAAGCTGTATCCCTCTGCCGACCGCACGGCCCGGGCCGCCCGGAGGCCGATGCCCAGCACCAGTCCCACCGTCAGCAGCAGAAAAAAGAGGTGCGTTCCCGAAAGCGCCACCCCATCGCCTCCCCCGTTTTTCTCATCTTTCCCTTATTATATATCAGTTTTCCCCGCCGTGCCAGCCGGTATTTACGCCATTTCACGAGTGCCCTTTGATGCCGCTGGGCCCCGTCCTCCCTGCCGCCTTGCTTTCCAAATGCGCCGCCTTTTGCTATAATTTTGGCAGACGCTTGGCGGGGAAATAACCGGGCATCTCTTATTTCCTCAGAAGAGGATGAACCTCTCTTCTCCAAAGGCAGGACAACGCTCGTTTTCCCTGGCCATGCTCCGTACGCAACGACAAAAACAGCGAATCTGACAAAACCGAAAACGAAAGGAAGCGACGGCGGTGGACTGGCGCTTGGTACTCATTCTGCTCACAGGGAACGTCATCTTTATGGCGGGCAGCTACACCATGCTGATCCCCTTTCTTCCCCTGTACCTGACGACAGAATTGGGCGTCGGCCCCGAAGCGGTGAATCTCTGGTCCGGCATCGTCTTTTCCGGCAGCTTCGTCGTCAGCGCTGTCATGGCCCCCATCTGGGGCCGCATGGCCGATACGAAAGGCAAGCGGGTCATGGCCATTCGGGCCAGCTTCCTCCTCGCGGTGAGCTACTTTTTCGGCGGTCTCGTGGAAACGCCTGTAGAGCTCACCCTCATGCGCCTCTTTCAGGGCTTCGCCGCCGGCCTTTGGCCCATGGATTTGGCCCTCATGACACTCTACGCGCCGCCGCAGAAATTGGGCTTTTCCCTCGGCGTTCTCCAGGGTGCGCTCACTGCCGGGGGCATCATCGGCCCCTTAGCCGGCGGCTTTTTAGCGGAGGCCTTCGGCATGCGCCCCTCCTTTTTCGTCGCGGCGGCGGCGCTCTTTCTAAACTGTCTGATGTTCGTCTTCGTCATCAAGGAACCGCCGGCGCCGCCCGCACCGGAAAGCGCCGCTCCTCCCGCGGATACCGGCACCCTCCTTCACACCCCCCTCATTCGCGTCATGCTCCTCTGCTCGGGGCTCGTGCAGATGGTCATCCTCATCTTACAGCCCATTCTCACCACCTACATCACCTATCTGGCGGGGGAATTGGAAAATCTCGCCCTCATCTCCGGCTTCGTCTTTTCCCTCGGCGGCTTCGCCGGGGCCATCGCCGCCCCCGGCTGGGGCTGGCTGGGGCAGCACCGGGGCTTCTTTTCGGTGATGATCGCGGCCTTGACCTTAGCGGGAGCGGGGATCCTCCTCCAAGGCATGATGGGCACCCTGTACGCTTTTGCTCTCCTCCAGTTCATCTGCGGGCTTTTCTTCTGCGGCATCCACCCGTCCATCAACGCCCTCTTGGCCAATCATACTGCCGCCAGCGTCAAAGGGCGGCTCTTCGGCCTGATGTTCGCCGCTCAACAGATAGGGTCCATCGCCGGACCAATTTTAGGCGGCACCGTCGCCACCTACTTAGGAATGCACTACGTCTTCTACGCGGCGGGCGTGATCCTCTTAACCATGGCCGCCGCCCTCCGCCTCGCTGGACACCGCCTGCTGCCCCAAGGGGGCGGATAAAAAAAAGAGGAGGCCGCCGCCTCCTCTTTTTTGTGGTTTTTTAGTGGTTGAAGATGTTTTTGACCGCCTGCACGTTGACGTCGCGGTTGAGCTGGGCCAGATAGGTGGTCAGCTTGATATCCTTAGGACAGACCCGCACGCAGTTCTGGCTGTTGCCGCAGCTGGTGATGCCGCCCTTTTCCATGAGGGCACTGAGGCGGACGGGTTTATCGTATTCGCCCAAGGGGTTGATATTAAAGAGATACGCCTGCACCACCGGCGCCGGGCCAAGGAAGTCGGACTGAGGGCCGAAGTTCGGGCAGGCTTCCAGGCAGCAGCCGCAAGTCATGCAGCGGGAGATCTCGTAAGCCGTTTCCGCCGTGTGGGGGTTCTGCCGCGGCGCTTCATGCACCTTCCAGGAGCCGTCCACATTGATCCACCCTTGAATTTTCTTAAGGTTTTCAAACATGACGGAGCGGTCGATGAGGAGATCGCGGATGACGGGGAAGGAGCGGGCCGGGGCCAAATGGATAGGCCACGTAAAATGATCCACCAAGGCGCAGCAGGCCTGTTGTGCCTTGCCGTTGATGACCATCATGCAGGCGCCGCAGACTTTTTCCAGGCAGTTGCACTCCCAGACCACCGGGGGCACGCGCTTCCCGTCCCGGGTGACCGGGTTTTTCTGAATCTCCATGAGCGCCGCCACTACGTTGAGGGACGGGTTGTAGGGAACGTCGAACTCCTGGGTGTAAGTTTTTTCCTCCGGGCCGTCCTGACGCTCGATGACAAAGGTAACGTATTTCGGTTTTTGTTCTGCCATTCCAGTAGCCTCCCTCACTCTTTCTTCGCGACGGCGTAGTTGCGCGCCCGCGGCTTGATGAGCGAATGATCGAAATCCTCATAGGTGATGACGGGTTCCTCGGTCTTTGGATCGTAGTCCGCGATGGTGATCTTCATGAACCGCTCATCGTCCCGGTTAGGGAACTCCCGCTTGAAGTGCGCCCCCCGGCTTTCATCCCGCAGACGGGCCGCCCGGGTAACGATGAGAGCGTAGAGGATCATGTTCCTGAGCTGCCTCGTGAACATGGCTTCCTGATTGGCCCAGCGGCCGTGGTCAGTGAGGCCGATGTTGTCCCAGCGGGCCAGGATCTTTTTCACTTCGTCGAAGCAGTAATCAAGATCCTTGTTGATGCGCTCAATGGTGACATACTTATTCATCAGACGCCCCAGCTCCTGATGGAGCTCGTGAGCGTTCTCCGCCCCGTCCATCTTGAGGATGTTCTCAAATTCGTCGACACATTCCAACCGCGCCGCTTCTAGTTCCGCCTCGGACAGCTCGGAGCCGCGCTCGCCCTCGTTGGCCCACTTGATGCACTCGGGGCCTACCACGGTGCCGGAATAGGCGGCGGAGAGGAGGGAATTGGCCCCTAAGCGGTTCGCCCCATGGTACTGGTAATCGCACTCGCCGGAGGCCATGAGCCCAGGGATATTCGTATGATGAAGGCGATCGACCCACAGCCCGCCCATGGAGTAATGGACGGAGGGATAAATCATCATTGGCACCTTCCGGGGATCCTGGCCCATAAACTCGGAGTACATTTCCAGGATGCCGCCCAACTTGCGCTCTAAATACTCGGCGGGGATGTGGGAGAGATCGAGGTAAACCTTGTTCTCGCCGTCCACGCCCAAGTGCTGGTTCACGCAGACATCGTAGATAGCCCGGGAAGCCACGTCGCGGGGAACAAGATTCCCGTAGGCGGGATACATCTCCTCTAAGAAATACCAAGGCTTGCCGTCCTTGTAGACCCAGATGCGGCCGCCTTCGCCCCGGCAGGCCTCAGACATGAGCCGGTTCTTGTCGGTGCCGGGGATGGCCGTGGGATGGATCTGGATAAATTCCGGGTTGGCGATGTGCGCCCCCTGCTGATAAACGGCGGAAATGGCCGACCCGTTGCAGATGGTGGAGGCGGTGCAGAGGCCAAAGACCTGTCCCGGCCCGCCGGTGGCCAAGATGACGGCATCGCCGGCGAAGGCTTTGATTTCCATGGAGTTCATGTTCTGGGCCACCATGCCCCGGCAGACGCCTTCCTGATTGCGGATGATCTTGATGAACTCCCAGAAAACGAAGTTTTTCACCATGCCCTTCGTTTCCCACTTGCGCACCTGTTCGTCCAGCGCGTAGAGAAGCTGCTGCCCGGTGGTGGAGCCGGCAAAGACGGTGCGCTTATTCTTCTGCCCGCCGAAGTTGCGGAGATCAAGAACGCCCTCCGCGGTGCGGGTGAAGGGCACCCCCATGCGGTCGAACATCTGGATGATCTCCGGGGCCGCTTCGCACATGCCCTTGACGGCTACCTGATCGGCGAGGAAGTCACCGCCGTAAACGGTGTCATCGAAATGTTCGTAGGTAGAATCATGCTCCCCCTTTGTGTCCATGCAGGCGTTGATACCGCCCTGAGCGCAGAGGGAATGGGAGCGCTTATAGGGACAGTAGGAGAAAATCCATGCCTCGCTGCCCGCCTCGCAGACCTTGAGGGCCGCCATCAGGCCGGAGATTCCGCCGCCTACAATGAGAATGCGATGTTTTTTGACTTTAGCCAATGAAGTCCTCTCCTTTTTCCAGTCAGATGAGATAGACGGCCATGAATGCCAGCGAAACGAGACAGAGGAACGCGCACAGCGCCATGCTGAGGGCGTTGATCACTTTCTGAATGCGCGGGCCCTTGGCGATGCCCCAGGTCATGGTGAAGGTGGTAATGCCGTTGGTGAAGTGAAAGATCGCCGCCCACATGCCCAAGAGATACAGCACCCAGACCACCGGGCTGCTGAAATAACTCGCCAGAAGCTGATAGGAAATGGGGGTGCCGCCGCCCTTCACCATGATCCGCAGATAAAAGACGTGCCAAATGAGAAAAACCAGGAGATACCACGCGGTGATACGCTGGAGCCAGAATTGAATGTTGTTGACGTAGGGATAATCCTGCGGATTGTTCTTCGCCTGCCAGCCAATGTACGCGCCGTAGAGGGCGTGGAACAAAAAGGGCGTTGCTACCAGCCCCAGTTCCAGCGGGAGCATGATGAACCAGGGAATGGACGCCAGGAGATCCACCGCCGCGTTAAAGGACGCCGGGCTGATGAGGACGCGGGCGTTCGTCAGGATATGCTCCAAGAGGAACCCGCCGAGACAGACCAAGCCGCAGAGCGAATGGAACCGGCGCAGATAAAATGTCACGTTATACATGCTAAACCTCCTAAAGATTTGCTGCCGAAAAGGCCGGGGCGGCCGCGGAGGACGCCGGGGCTTTCGGGAAACCATTCAATTAAATCTGACGATACGGTTTCTGCCCGATCTCGTAGAAGTTGTTCCCCTCCGAGTCAATGACGACGATGGCGGGAAAATCCTCCACCGTGAGGGCGGCCAAGGCTTCCGGCCCTAACTCGGGGTAGGCGATGACCTCGTACTTCTTGACGGACTTGGCGATGAGCGCTGCCGCGCCCCCCACCGCTGCAAAGTAGGTGGCCCCGTTTTTCTTCATGGAGGCGATGACTTCCGGTTTTCGGGAGCCCTTGCCGATCATCCCTTTGATGCCCTGATCCAGCATGGTGGGCGTGTAGGCGTCCATGCGCCCCGAGGTCGTCGGGCCCGCCGATCCGATGGGATCGCCGGGCTTCGCCGGAGTCGGCCCCAAATAGTAGACGATCTGGTCGTGCCAGTCGATGGGGAGTTTTTCCCCGCGGGCCAAAGCTTCGGTCATGACCTTGTGAGCGGCGTCCCGGGCGCTGTAAATGATGCCCGTAATGAGGACGCTGTCCCCCGCCTTTAATTTGCGGGACTGTTCTTCCGTCAGCGGCGTCTGAATACGAATTTTTTCTGCCATAATCTCTCGTCCCCCTCTCAGATCGTCCGCGACGCATGACGACATGCGTGGCAGCAGATGGTAACGGCCACCGGCAGCCCGGCGATATGGGTCGCACCCCACTCGATATGCACGGCCAGCGCCGTGGTGGTGCCGCCCAGCTGGGGGCCGATGCCCGTTTTATTGATCATGTCAAAGAGCTCCGCTTCAAGCTTCGCGTAGTTGGGATCGGGATTATGCTCGTCGCAGCGGTGGAGGAGGGCTTTCTTCGACATGTAGGCCGCCTTGTCCATGGTGCCGCCGATGCCGATGCCCACCACCATGGGAGGACATGGATTGCAGTCCGCGTGCTTGATGATCCGCATGACCGCCGCCTTGACGCCTTCCACCCCGTCCGCCGGCACCAGCATCTCCAAGCCCGACTTATTCTCGCTGCCGAAGCCCTTGGGGGCGATGGTGATGTGAATCTTGTCCCCGGCCACGAGCTGGGTGTAGATGGCCGCCGGCGTATTGTCCTTCGTGTTCACCCGGTTAAACAGCGGCTCCGCCACCACGGATTTTCGGAGATAGCCTTCGGTGTAGCCCTTGGCCACCCCGGCGTTGATGGCATCGTCTAAGAGGCCGCCCTCGATGTGGACCTCCTGCCCCACTTCCACGAACACGATGGCCAGCCCCGTGTCCTGACAGTAGGGTCGATCCTCCGCCCGAGCGATTTCCGCATTCTCGATGATCTGATCGAGAACATCGCAGCCTACCGGCGACTGTTCCGTCGCGCGACCCTTCTTCAGCGCCTCGTAGACGTCCTCCGGCAGGTAGTAGGCCGCCTCCTTACATAGCTGGGCGACGGCTTCGGTGATCTCGTCCGTTTTGATGGTACGCACTCTGAAAAACCTCCTTTGCTTATCCTTAAAAATCTCCGGAATAAACCTTACGTATTTATTGGCTACCCGTCCAAAAAATTCCTGCCGGCGAGGAAAGAAATATTCAATTTCCAAAGGAATTTAGAACTTTTCTCCCATTCAGCCTTCAAGATAGGCCCGCAGCCGCTGCGCCATCGCCCGCAGCGCCGCTCCCCGGTGGCTGACAGCGTCCTTTTCGGAGAGCGTCAGCTCTGCCATGGTCTTATCGTCGGAAAGATAAAAATAGGGATCGTAGCCAAAGCCGCCCATGCCTCGCGGCGTCCTTCTGACGGTGCCCCGGCAAGCCCCCGCCGCCGTCAATAGGCGCCCGTCGGTATCCGCGAGGGCCAAGGCGCAGCGATAGGCCGCCGGAGAGTCCTCTCTCCCCAGCCGGACAAGCTCGGCGACGAGCTTCGCGTTATTGGCATCGTCGTCGCCATGAACCCCGGCGAACCGGGCAGAGTAGACCCCCGGCGCGCCGTTGAGTGCCTCCACCTCCAGTCCCGAATCGTCGGCGAGGCAGGCGACCCCCGTCGCTTTCATGTAAAATTTGGCCTTAATGGCCGCGTTCTCGGCGAAGGTGGCTCCATCCTCCACCGCGTCCGGCAGATCGCCGAAATGAGAGAGAGGCAGAAGGGTTACCGGCAGTCCCCCGAACGCGTCCATCATTTCCCGCAGTTTTCCGGCGTTTTTCGTCGCCACCGCGATGGTTTTCATCGCCGCTTCTCCCTCCCCTTCACCGCACCGATCCGCCAGTCCAGCGCCTGCCCTAAAATATCTTTCTCATAGGCGATGAGCCGGTCGATGCCCTCTTCCGCCAAGCGGAACAGCGCGTCTCCTTCGCTGCGGGAAAAGGGGCGTCCTTCTCCCGTGCCCTGGATCTCCACAAATTCGCCGCTGCCCGTCATCGCCACGTTCATGTCGGCGATGGCCTGACGGTCCTCCTCGTAGCAGAGATCGAGGATCGGCTCCCCCGCGGCGCTCACCCCCACGCTCACCGCCGCCAGAAAATCTTTCACCGGAAAGGTCTGCTCGGGGGGGATCAGTCCGTCCAGGGCCAGCGCCAGTGCTACAAAGCTCCCCGTCACCGCCGCCGTCCGCGTGCCGCCGTCCGCCTGAATGACGTCGCAGTCGAGGATCACCGACCGTTCGCCGAGGGCTTTTAAGTCCAGCACCGACCGCAGCGACCGGCCGATGAGGCGCTGAATCTCCTGGGTTCGGCCACTCTGCCGTCCTCGCGCCGCTTCCCGGGGCGTCCGTTCGGCCGTGGCCGAAGGCAGGAGAGCATACTCCGCCCGCAGCCAGCCGATGCCTGTCCCCCGCTGAAATACCGGCACCCGCTCCTCCACGGAAGCGGCGCAGATCACCTTCGTATTTCCCATCTCTATGAGCACCGAGCCCGCCGGATAGCGCTGAAAATATTTCGTTATCTTCACCCGCCGCAGTTCATCCGCGGCCCGTCCGTCTATTCTCTTCAATCCTTCATCCCCTTTTCTCATAGCGCCGCGCTTTTACGAAAGCACCGATACATTCAGTCCCATCCTCTTGGCGCCTCTTTTCCGCCCCCGCCGGGTCATCAGATCCCCCACAGAGCAGCGGTTTATTTCCTTGACCGAACAAAATCTTCATCCATCTGACGACTTCCTTTTATCATTGCTTCCTAGCCAACAAAAAAGCGATCCACGCACAATGAACTTCCACTGTCCGCTGACCGCTCACGCTCCTTGCCTTTGGGACGCTCGCCGCGCTCCCTCTTACGCTTCCTGATACTGCCGAAAATTTTTCAAGATGACGATGGGGGTCTTTTCCGACCCGTTCCCGAAGGGATTGTCGATGAGGGCCTGGGACACCTTGGCCGCGTCTAACCCCGGCGTACTCGCCACCACAAAGGCCCGCTTCAAGTCGTTGGCGTCTAAGATAGCCGCGCCGAAACAGCCCAGGCGCTCTCTGATCCGCGCCACCACCCGCTCCGGCTCCTTCGGCCCCAAAACAATATGCTTATCGTAAGGCGGCATGGTGCCGGTCACATCATCGATGAGCCGAGCCTGGGCCCCTGCCAGCCGGTAAAAGACCCCCGCCTGCCCAAACAGCCGGGCGATAAAGCCGATCCCTAAAGAGACGATGACCCGCCACGTCCCCTCTTGGTTCATCAGTACCTGAAGCCCGTGGGGGGCGGCCAAGCTGCCTTCATCCTTAAAGGCCCGGCAGAAAAATTTCGCCGCCCAGGAATACGTCAGATCCTCCGGCCGGACAATATTCCCCTGGGTCACCGCCACCACGCTCTCCGCCACGGAGATCACGTCGTCAGGGCCCACCTGCCCCCTCGTATACTTTTCGACGGCGTCAATGATATCATCCTTATGGGTCAGGATGCGCGTCGGCACCGGCACCAGCGATAATTCTGCCACTCTTCCCGCTCCTTATTCGTCCGACAGCGTGATGCCCACAGCTTCGGCGAGTTCCTCCGCCGTCAGTATCGTCCGCACCTTACGCAGCACCCACGGACGTCGGCCTAACTGCGTATAAATGATGTCGATGGGAAGATCCACCATCCGCGCCAGCGCCGTCTTGATGTCCAGACCATGCCGCGCCGTAAGGCGAACAATGATCCGCACCGGTACTGCCTCCTGGCTCTTCACCAGCGTCGCCTCAAAGTAATCGTCGTCCCGGGGCGCGTCGGCCCGCTCTACCTTCCCCCACGCTTCAATGCCGTCGTACTGCTCGTAGGGAAGCTGCGTGCGCGCCACACAATCCACGATGGTGGCGCACTGGCAGCCGCTGTTCTCAAAGGGGAAAGTCGCCGCCAGCGTCACGCGGTCCGCCGCCTCTTCCGTCACAGTAAAAGGCGTGCGCCTGTCCACCCGGGCCACCAAATTCGTATTCCCGCGAATGATAAAGAAAGCGTTCAGCGCCAACACTGCGAAAACGATGATCCCCACCGTGATCCAACAAACCGCTGCTATCAACCGAAAATCCTCCTATTGCTCCAGCGCCCGCGTCAGTTTCTCGTGATACTTCGCGGGGAGGCGGACGATATGGCCCGTCTCCCGGCTGGTAAATACGTTCTGGGTATGGCCTGTGACCAGCACCGCGCCGTCGGACGGACGAAGGACGCGGTAATCGAAGGCCATCTTCACCTTTGTGAGGGCCGTAGGCGTCGTCTCAATGACGAGAACGTCGTCGAAGACCCCCGCCGTCAAAAACTTCGCGCTGACCTCGGTGATGGGGAAGACGTACCCGTCCGCCATCATCTCTCCCAAGGTGATCCCCGCCTGCCGCAGAAATTCCACCCGCCCGATCTCAAACCAGCGGATATAATTCGCGTGATGGACCACTTCCATCGCGTCCGTATCGTAAAAATTCACCCGATGCTCTACTCGAACGATCACGGCTTTCGCCCCCTTCTGCTCCGGGACGCACATAAATTCAGCCCCATCCTCCTGGCACATCTTTTTCTCTCCGCCGAGAGAGCCAAGCCTCCAGCACAATGCCTGCGTCCGGTTTGTTTCCGTGGCCGGACAAAAATCTGCCCCCATCTGACGGACTTCCTTTTATCATTGCTTCCCGTAACTTATATAGCGTATACCAAAACGCGGGGAAAAGCAAGCCGCCAAAACGCCTTGATCGTCGATCCTCCGCCCGGCGAGGCGCCGTTCACCCTTCTTCCAATCCGCAGACCGCGTAGGCGGCCATGCCCTCGCCCCGACCGGTAAAGCCCAAATGTTCCTCCGTGGTCGCCTTCACGTTCACCCGCGCCTCCTCGACGCCGAGGTTTTGGGCGATATTGCCCCGCATGGCCGGGATATAAGAGGCGAGCTTCGGCGCCTGCGCCACGATGGTGGCGTCCACATTGCCTACGCGGAAGCCTTTCTCCCGCACCAGCGCCATGGCCTTTTCCAGGAGCTTTCGGCTGTCCGCTCCCTTCCACTTTGCTTCCGTATCGGGGAAGTGGCGGCCGATGTCCCCCAGGCCCGCCGCCCCCAAGACCGCGTCCGTCACCGCGTGAAGCAGCACATCGGCGTCCGAGTGACCCAAAAGCCCTTTTTCGTAGGGAATCTCCACCCCGCCCAAAACGAGCTTTCGCCCTTCTGTCAGGCGATGCACGTCATATCCCATGCCAAACCGCGTCATCTTCTTCCTCCTTATGGTCCTTCTCTATGATTTTTCATCGCAGCCACGCTCACCGGCGAAATTCTTCTTCCATCCGGCGGCAGGCAGCTTCCGCCTTTCCCGCCAAGTCTTCCACCGTCGCTTTTATCTTTCGCGCCGCCTCTGCCACATCCTGCCTGGCTTCAGACATCCCGGCCCTGGCCCGGGCGGCGATCTCGTCCCGCAGGAAAGCTTCCACCAGGAGGAGATCCTCCGGCGTCGTCACCTTGATGTTGCGGTAATCCCCTTCCGCCACCCGCACCGGCTCGCCAAGGCGCTCCACCAGAGAAGCGTCGTCCGTCCCCAAAAAGCCATCCTCCGTCGCCCGAAAATGGGCCCGCAGCAGAATATCCCGCCGAAATCCCTGGGGCGTCTGTACTTCCCAGAGCGTCGCCCGATCCGGCGTCGTCTGTACAAAGCCGTCTTCGCCCACGACCTTCACCGTATTCTTTTCCCGCACCGCCGCAACGGCCGCGCCGCTCTCCTTCGCTGCCCGGATCACCGCTTCGATCACCGCGCCGGTGACCAGCGGACGCGCCGCGTCATGCACCAAAATGAACTCCGCTTCATGACTGACCTCATGTAAGGCATTGAATACGGAATACTGCCGCTCTTCGCCCCCTGCCGTCACCTTCCAGGGCTTCAGGCCCGGCACCTTGGCCAGCGCCCCGCGGAGAAACTCCACCTCGTCCGCCGCCGCCGCCACGATCAGCTCTCCCACCTCCGGGCAGGCGGAAAACGTCAGCAGCGCCCGCACCAGCAGGGGGCTTCCCCCCAGCTCCAAAAACACCTTGTTCACCCCGGCCTGCATCCGCCGCCCCTGCCCGGCGGCGGGAAAAATCACCGAAACCATTTCGCATCCCTCCTCCTATAAAAAAGAGGCGCTGGCGAGCGCCTCTTTCCCTTTCGCGGTCAGGAAATCTCTTCGCTCCTTTCCCGCGTCTTTTTTCCGCGGCATCCGTTCCACCGCGCTCTTCCCCCTCAGACCTTGCATGGCTTGGCGAAGATCATCCGCCCCGCCGCGGTCTGGAGCGCTGAGGTCACCTCCACGTCGATGGTGGCGTTCATGTGGCGGCGGCCGTTTTCAATGACGATCATCGTCCCATCGTCCAGATAGGCCACGCCCTGCCCTTGCTCCTTACCGTCTTTCACCACCGTCACCCGCATGGACTCGCCGGGGATGACCACCGGCTTCACCGCGTTGGCCAGCTCGTTGATATTGAGTACCGGCACCCCCCGCAGCTGGGAGACCTTGTTGAGATTGTAATCGTTGGTGATGATTTTGCCGCCTACGATCTGTCCGAGACGCACCAGCTTGGAGTCCACCTCGGCGATATCCTCAAAATCCCGGCTGTCGATCTCCACCGTCATCTTCGACTCCGTGCGGATCTTCTGCAAAATATCAAGGCCGCGCCGCCCCCGGGTACGCTTTAAGAGATCCGCCGAATCCGCGATGTGCTGAAGCTCCTCCAGCACAAAGACGGGGATGAGCAGCGTCCCCTCGATGAACCCGCTTTCGCAGATATCCGCGATGCGCCCGTCGATGATGACGCTGGTATCCAGAAGTTTATACTGCTTAGCGGCATTTGCCTCCTGGTTCTTTTCCTCATCGTGCTCCGCCGAGACGGCCGCCTTAGCCGTCGCCATGGTCCGCACCTCACGGGCCTTGGCCATATCCCGGATGAGCCGGGGAATAAAATTAAACAGCCCCGCGATATCCTGCCGTTTCTTGATCATGATCCGAATGCCCAGATAGCCGAACACAATGCTGAATACCACCGGGATATAATCGCCTACGATGGGAATACGGGAAAACGCGATCCCCAATAATGCCGCAATGATAAGTCCGCTTGCCAGCCCCACGACTCCCGCCAAAACGTCATGAATGGGCATCTTGTTGAGCTGCCCCTCCACCCAGGCGGAAAATCGTTTCAGGGTATGAATGAAATACGGCGATGTCAGGCGGCCCACCGCGATGCCCAGCACCGCCCCCACCAAGATACACACCAAATTCATCAGCGTGATGCGAAAGATCCCCATGTCCATCTTCAGGATCTCCGTGCCGATAAAGAGCGTCAAGAGCGGGCTGGCCAAGTGCATCAGCGTCGCGCCGGCCAAGGCCATGAACGCGGCGATAAAAAACCGCAGCACCTTATCCAGCATATGCTTCACCTCCTTCTCAAAATGAACTTCTGTTTTTTTAGTATGACGCGCTTTTATGAAAATATGACGAAAAACAAAAATATTCATCCTTTTCCAATCAAAGCCTCTTCAGCCCTCCGCCGCGCGGATGAACCCGTTCCCCGCCAAGATGGCTTCCAGCCAGCCCTCCACCTCCTCCGGCGTCTGCTCGCAGGCATAGACCAGCTCGCTGACTAAAATCTGCCGCGCCAAATCCAGGAGGCGGCGCTCGCCGCTGGAGATCTTCCGCTGGCGGTCCTGTAAAATAAGATTGCGGGCCACCGCCGCCACGTCGCAGATATCCCCGGACTTCATGCGGGAAAGATTGGCGTGAAACCGCTTATTCCAGCTTCCCGCCGCCCGCTCCGGCTCACTGCGCAGCACCTTCTCCACCGCCGCCACCTCATCTTCCGAGATGACGTCGCGAAGGCCGATGTGATCTGCGTTATCCAAGGGGATCATGACCTTCATGTTCCCGATGGGCAGCTTTAAGACATAGTACGCTTTCGTTTCCCCGAAGGCCTCGCAGTCCTCAATGCCGGAAATCTCTCCCGCGCCGTGCATCGGATAAACGACCTTATCACCGATTTGCAGCAAGCCCTCACCTCCTGACCGCCTTTCTTCGCCGCATTGATCCAAGCGCCCGCTTTCCTGCGCTCGCTAAGTGTTCATATTTCACCTGGCCACTAAATGCAGGCGGCGCTTACGCTTGCCTTTATCAAGTGTCCAGGTATATATTCTCACTAAGCTCTCGCTTCCCTGCGGTCGCGCTCGCTAAGTGTTCATATTATATCACAAAAGGGGGGAAAACGAAAATTTTTTATTTTATCATTATCACGCAATGATGTCAACTCTCGAATTTTCCTCCCCCGCTGTCCCCAAAAACACCCGAAAAAATCCTTCATCCGTCACAATTTTGCCACATCCCCGATATATACTCAGGATAGTAGAAAATTCTTAAGCAAATGTTACAGGAGGATGATTCTGATGAAAACACAAACCATGACGATGGCCGCCGCACTGCTGGTGGCCATGAGTGCCGTCGTATGGGCGGCCCCGGCGGAAAGCGCGGCAGTCAATCCCGCCGCTAACTTTGAAACCCGCTGCTGCGGCTATCGCGACGGCGGAGATCAGCGCGGCTGGTGCGGCGACGACCGCGGCGACCGCCCTCGTCAAGGCCGCGGCTATTGCTACGACGGCGGAACAGGCAATAACTGAGTCGCCCGGTGGACGGCCAGCGTCTCTCGCCACGAGAAAAAATTGATTTCTGTCCCCGTCCGTTATATAATTTTAGGAAGAAATGAAGTTCAGGAAAGGATGTAACGGACGAGGAGGAATTCCCCATGCGAAAGACCATTCTGAGCGTTTTAGCGCTGCTGCTGCTTACGGCAACGGCCCTGGCCTCGCCCATCAACGATGGCGGATATTTCAAGGGCATTCGTTTAGCGGGCAAGGTGCGCATCGTGGACGCTTTCCCTGACATTAAGGTACAGGTGGTGTCCTCCTTCCCCGATCTCAAGGTGAAAGTGGTAGAAAGTTTTCCCGATGAGATCGGCGAGTGGCAGTTCGTGGAGCACGGAGAAGATTTCACCATCCAATTTGTGGACGCTTTCCCCGATATCAAGATCAAATACGTAACCGCTTTCCCCGGTCTTCGGTAATGCGGCAAAAGCCCTGCCAGCAAGCGCGTCAGCTTGTGGCGGGGCTTTTTTATGGAAACAGAAAAATATTTCCGGACAAAAATGTTTCACGTGAAACATTTTTGCAAGGATGCTCCCCCCAGAGCCGTCATTGTCTCAGCGAGGCGGCAGTGCTATAATATCACGGAGGTGAGAATATGAAAACCATAGGGCTGCTGGGCGGTATGAGCTGGGAAAGTACCGTAACTTACTATCAGGTGATCAACGAAACGATAAAAAAAGAACTTGGCGGCTTACATTCGGCCAAGTGTATCTTGTACAGCGTCGATTTTGATGAAATCGAAACCTATCAATCCCGGGGAGAATGGGACAAAAGCGCGGAAGTTCTGGCGCAAGCGGCGCAGGCTTTGGAAAGAGCCGGGGCCGATTTCATCATAATATGCACCAATACGATGCATAAAGTGGCCACGGAAATCCGCCGAAAGCTTACGATACCGCTCCTGCATATTGCGGATACGACCGCTATGGAGCTGAAAAAATCCCGGATCAAAAAAGTGGGGCTGTTGGGTACCAAATATACCATGCAGCAGAAATTTTATAAAAAGGTTTTGCAGGATAACGGCATAGAAGTCATCGTGCCCGACGACGCGGACATTGAAGTGGTGAACCGCATCATCTATGACGAGCTATGCCTCGGGAAAATAACCGCGCCATCGAAAGCCGCCTACCTGCGTATTATTTCCGAGCTGTCCCAGCAGGGGGCGCAGGGGATCATTTTAGGCTGCACCGAGATCGGTCTTCTGGTCAAACAGAGCGATACATCCGTGCCTCTTTTTGACACCACGCTGATTCACGCAGAAAAGGCGGCGTTAGACGCCATTGCGCAACAAGAACTATAATGCCTGCACACCATTGACCAGCGATCCTCCTGAAAAAGTCAGCCGCCGGCAGAATCGATACTTTTGAGATTATCGGTTTTGCCGGCGGCTGCTTGTTACGGGATATCCGGTATGGCTTGGTTCACCACGTTGTGACGGATGACGTCGGTAATGCGAAGATCCGCTTCAACCTCCTGCTTTTTGAGGGTCTCCGCGGCATTAAATTCACTGACGGACTGCGCTTCAATGCCGCGCCGATAGTGCTGCCAGGAAGCGATGGCCAGCTCTGTGGAAGTGTGCCGCAAGTTCGCCAGATACTGCGCCCCCAAGGGGATGGAAACGGCGTCCAGCGCTTTTTGCCGCGCCTTTAACGTGGGGATGATTTCCTCGTCAATGAGGGCGCTCATCGCCGCGCCGCTGTCCCCAGCCAGGCTGCCGCCGGCGCCTTTCACGATAGCATGAAAACGATTTTGCAGCTCGGCGAGCCGCGTGTTCCCTGTCGCCACGATGTCCTTCGTAGCAGCGATGTAGTCGGCGATGTCCCGGTTCTGCCGCGGTGCAATGGCATCTAAATAGGAACGATACTGAGAGAGCCCGACGACCTGCCAATGGCCGTCCTCCGCCTGCTCCATCAGGAGTGTCATGGCAGCCTCTATGCCCGTGTGACGATCCCGCACGGTAAGCGGCGCCGCCGCGCTGCGATCGGTCACGTGGCAGTCGCCTACCTTCACCACCTCGGTGTTACGCAGTTGAGAGCGCTCTAAAAAGCGCTCGAAATCAATGCCCAAGAGACGGCCCTTGGTGAGAGATGCCCCCTGGGGCAGCAGCCATTCGCCGGTGGCGACGTAGCGGTGAAGGGTCTCTGCGACGCCCTGCACGAGCTGCGGCTTGATGTCCCGGTAAAACTGCTGATAGCGGTTTCGCGTTTCCTCCGTGAGTGCGGAATCGTAGAGGAAAAGGTCTTCTGTCAGATCGTCATAAACGTGATCCAGGGTGCGGTCCAGCGCCACATAGCGGTCGAAGGCGGCGCTGTCATGGTGAAGGACGGCGTCGGCCAGCTGGCGCATCGCGTAATCCGGCGTACGAATATAGATAAAATAATACCAAAGCCAAGTCCCTAAGAGGAGGGCGAAGCCGCCGATGACGAGGAAAATTTCCCGATGCTGGCGATGACGGCGCTCCTCGACCCGGCGCTGGAAATCGCTTTTTTCCATGCGGGAGGCTGCTTCCTTTCTGGCCGATGGCCTGTGGTAACGGGGCCTTTGCCCGCCTTATTGTAGCATAAGACACGGTGGGCCGCAAACGGGGGCGGGGTAGATATGAACAAACCTATGTGTTAAAATAAAGGCACAGGCCCCCCGATCGGCCCGCCGCTCCAAAGAATAGGGGCGTCTATCCCACGGCGTCCGACGCCCGGCACGCCGAGCAGGCGTATCCTGCGGGGCAGGCGTCGCCAAACGCAGCGCCAAAGGAAGAGGACGACAGCCGGAAAGAAGCGGCGGGAAACGGCGCCTTTAGAAAAAACCGGGAGTCCAGGGCGCCGCGCCACAAAGGGGATAAAGGAGGACACAGGCAAGTGAAATGGATCAGCCACCAGATCGTCACAGGCTCGGTCATCTATCTGGCCACCGACAGCCTCCTCCTGACGGCATGCGGCATGGCGGGGGCGGTGATTCCCGACCAGCTGGAGGGCGATCCACGGCGGGCAAGGGATTATTGGCTGTGGCGGCGCTTTCATCGCGGGCTTTCCCACTGGCCGGGGCTGTATCTTTTCGCCATCGCGCTGCTCCTCACCCTGCGCCCCGCCGGACCGATTTCCACCGACGACGGAGTGATGCTCCTCGTGGCGGTGATGGCGGGGGCGCTGCTCCACATCCTGGAAGACGCCCTTTGCGGCGAAGTCCCGCTGATCTTCCCCGGCGAGAAGATCGGTCTGAAGCTTTTTAAGGTAGGCTCGTTTACGGAATATTTTTTCGCCGCCGGCCTGATCCTCCTGGCCTACGGCCTGCGC
>CAJPQU010000024.1 GCA_905372875.1 uncultured Schwartzia sp.
GAAAAGCTGTGGGGCTGGTGGTGAGTGAGGAGATTGCAGCGGCGCTGGAGGATATCGTTCCCCCGCCGCTCACGGCGATTTACGGGGCACAGGGGGATCTCTTCGCCATGGCAGCCCATCTTTACGAGGCTTTGCGGTATTTCGATGACAAGGCTGTCGACGTGCTTCTCAGCGAGGGGGTAGTGCCGGAAGGGTTGGGTTTGGCCATTATGAACCGGTTGCAAAAAGCCAGCGGCGGCCGCTGCATCGAGGCGTAGAACGATGTGTGTGGCCTGAAGTTCCACCGGCTCAGATTTGTTTCTCGCTGTTTCTTATAGTATAATGTGAACACTTAGTGAGAATATGTACCTAAGCACTTAATGAAGGCGGGCGAAGCGAGGGTTGAATTTAGTGGTTATGGTATAATAAAAATATCCGCGTGGTACTTCCTAGGGCAAGATAAGGTGCTTTTCTCGAGGCGGCATATGGCGCAAAGGATAGGTGATACCATGAAAGAAAGATTGTACATCATCGGACTTTTGAGTGTGTTCGCTACCTTCCTGTTTTTTCCCGTTCACCGAGGGAACGCTTCTGGGTTCCATCCGCCGGTAGAGATTCTTTGGCAGGAAGAGGCGACGCCGGATACTTCCTGGCTGGTGACACAGACGATTACGTCTGACCCGCAGGCCATTCCGTCGCCTTTGGTGTTCATGGCGCAGGACGAACTCCCCGGCTTTCAGCTTTTGGATATAGAAATGACACGTTGGGATGAGGCGGCTAACATGGGCGTGTTTTGGGTCAAAAAACAATTCCCTATGTATACGCTTACCCCGGCGCATCCGTTGCCGGTGGCCGCTGTCTTTTACGGTGATCTGCCTAATTTCGGATTTTCTTACCTGACCGCCGCTGGGGAAAGACGATATTTTGCCGTGGGGATGAGCGGCCATGATGGATCCTGTTATGCACAAGAAATTCATGTCGATGGCTTTGGGTCTGTGGTGGGAGAACGGGAACCGTCGGAAGGTGCACCCCTCTACGGCAGGCTTCTGGATGGTTTTTATGACATCCTGCGCGGCGGGGACAGTGCCTTCGTGGAAGAATGCGGCGGGGCGGTCGGCGTCCGGGAAGTCGTTTCCCTCCTTGGCTCAAGAGCAGCTTTATATCAAGTGGGCTATGCCGTCAGGGACATCACGGGCGACGGTGTTCCCGAGCTATTGGTCGGGCTGATCAAGGACGGGCAGGATTTCGGCACTACCATCCTTGCGGTGTATACGTCTCCTGGGGTGCGTCCCGTTTGTGTCTTGGAGGGCTGGGCCAGAAACCATTTTCTCCTGATGGATGGGGGACGTTTCCTTCAGGAAGGCTCCAATGGGGCGATGAGTTCTTCCTTTGGCGAATACACCCTCTCGGCCGATGGGCGGCAGTTTTCCTGTGAGTCATTTTATTTCACGGCGGAGAGTCCTTTGGAGCCCGGAGAAATCGAGGTGTATTACAATACCACCGGCGCTTTTGATCCGAGGCAATCGGAAAAACTCGACATGACCTTCGAGGCGTTCCTGCGGCTGCAGACGGAACTGGAGGGTGGGGTTCGCTACGTGAACCTCACATCCTTTGGCGCGGAAAGGAGAGCCCGATGAACAGAAAAATTTTTTCGTGTTGGTTCATCCTGTGCTTCTTGGTGGCGGCGTCCTTTGGTGTGGGAGAGGCGCGGCCTCGGGCAGACATTGAGGGGCCGGTAGCGAATGCGCAGGGCATTGACTATAAGCAGATTTATAACATGACTCTGGAATCCCTGCATCGCTGGGTGGCGGATCAGGTTCGTATGGGCGATGAGGAAGCGCCGCGCCAGATCGGCTATTTCCTAAAGGACATAAGCGGAGACGGTGTGCCAGAACTCATCGTGGGGGCCATCACGGAGGAGGACGGGACATATCGCTATGGCAGTGAACTCTACGCGGTGTACAGCTGCCAGCAAGGCTATGTCAAGCGCCTCTTTTTCGGTGGTACGCATCAACGGTATACGCTGCTCTCCGACGGGCGCATTTTGACCATGACGATGGATGGTGTACACGATTTTGGGGTCGGGGTCTATCGGATTGCCCCTGACGGATCGGAGCTTACCTGTGAGGATTATTATTTTGTGGTCGCGGCGGATGAGAGCGCCCAGCGGGGCGATGTGTATCATAATACCAGCGGACAGTCGGATGTGGGCGTCTCGGAGAAGATGAACATGACGCCGGAGGACGTCCTCGCCTTGGGGCGCAAACTGGACGGACAGGCACAGCCGGTGCGCCTCTATCCTTTTTCGCTGTATTTCTATGAGCCAAAGGAGCCGTTTACGCCCGAGACATCAAGGGTTTGGGTGAGGCGCAGGGAAGCGGTCGATCCCGGGACATATTATCGGAGCCGGTTTCACGTCGGGCAGGAGGGCGCGCATGTTTCCCTGTTCTTGTCAGCGGAGAAAGAGCTGATGAATGTGCATGTACTCGCCCTTCGCTATTTGGACACGGAGGCGGGGCAGCCGATCTTTGCCACGCACTCCCTGGCGGGCATCTATCGCTTCCAGCCGGAGCATCCCGTGATCGTCGATCTGCCGATCGTCGATGCCATGCCTGCCTATGGTCTTTCCTATGAGGATGAAGAAGGGCGGCCGCATACCTTCGCCCTTCGTGAGAGCGGGTTTGACGGATCCCTTTTCTTTGAGGAGATACAGACCGGCGGCGAGTGGGGGGATTTTGGCATGATCTTCGACGGCATCACCTATGTCCTCCCCGAGGGACGGCTCTGACCGCCGATCTGTGTGAAAAGGGAAAGATTTCTCGCCGCAGCGCGAGCAAAGGAGAACAAACACGATGGAAAATACCTTCAGCGTAGCGATCAGCTACCACGATACCTTGGGCTACATCGAATACGACGGCGCGTCCCGGTCGGCGCACATCGTCCTGCCGGATGAGAAGGGGCGGGCGTTGGCGGAGGAATACCTTCATACCACGCACGAGATCCTTGTTCCTCACGAAACGCTCTTGGACTTTTCCGAAGAGATCATTGATCCCCTTAAGGATGTCCGCAGCTTTCAGATCGCGCTGACCCGCCTCTGGGAAGCCACACAAGTGCATGTGGATTGGAGCCGACCGGTGGAATTTATCAAGAAATATCCTACTTTGGACAGCCTACCTAAGGGTGGCGTCAAATTTGATTTGACCGCATCCTGAAATTTTCGGATTGTTACTTTCGCTCACAAAAAAGGCTGCCGATTTTGAAAATCGGCAGCCTTTTTTTGTGCAGGCAGCGTAGGAAGATAAACTGAAGATTATTTTTTCAGCGTGACTGTATCGATGAGACGGCCTTCCGGTAAAAAGCAGCGGAAGGTAAGCGCGTCGGGGGAGGCCTCCAAAGTGAGGTAATTGTCCGTCTCCGGCTGGGGGGCGACTACGCGGTCAAAGGCATGGTCGACCCAGAGATTGGGATAGCGGACATCGCCGGCGACACCGGTGAGAAGATAGAGCGGTCCCGTTTCTCCGGCGGTGAAGTTAGCGATATGGCCGCGGTTTCGATAGGTGTGGAGGTGAGCCGTGAGAACAGCATCCACATGGCCCTCATCAAAGAGAGGCATGAAGGCGCGCCCTACTCTTTCATCGATGCCGGAAGGGCGTTCGGGCCGGCCGTGAATGCCATATTGCAGGACGTCGCGATGGAGGAGGACGACCTTCCATTTCTTGTTCGTAGCGGCTAAGTCTTTCGGCAGCCATTCCATCTGCTCCGTTTTGAGTCCCGGGGTGAGATCGTTGAGTTCGTGCCACTGGGTGTTGAGGACAGTGAAATGGACGTCGCCATAATCGTAAGAATAGTAGTGCCGGTTGAAATTCGGGCTGCCGTTTTCCGGCAGATCAAAAAGGGACAGATAGGCTTTGGGCCAGCGGACTCGCCAGTCGAGGGTGTAGGTTTCGTGATTGCCCATGATGGGGGCGATGGGCAGGCGGTCGGCGATACCAGCCAGACCGTCAAACCATTGGTCCCACTGGTTATGATCTTCACCGTTATCCACTAAATCGCCCATGCTGATGAGAAAAGCGGCGTCGGGATGCTGCTGCGCGGCGGCCTGGGCCACTTCCCGCCAAGTAACGTAGCCGTCGGAGCATTGGGAGTCAGGGAAGATAAGTGCTTTGAAAGGTCCTCCGTTGTCCGTCGGCAGGGGATGCCACGGCGTGCCCTTATCTTCGGCAACGACCTGATATTCGCAAGGCACGCCCGGGGGGAGCTCTTTGAGGGTAGCGCTGTGGAGGTAAATATGCTGCCCGTCGTCCGTGTAGAGGGTGGAGGAGGCGGGGACACGGGCGCTTCTGTCGCTGCCCTCAGCGCGCCACGCCACGGCAGCGTTTTTTTGCTCCGACGCCGAGTTCCACATGATGGTGCGGGAGGTGCGGCTGTCGGCGGTGATGATCTGGCGAAGGGCATGGATATCAAGGGAGGTATCGCCACCGGAAGAGGAGGCTTTACCAAACAAGTTTCCCGTTTGATTCACGGAGGCGGGGGAGAAGGTGCAGCCTGTCGTCAGGGATAGGACGGTGCTTCCGGCTAACTTTAAGAAGCGGCGGCGGGAAATAGATGTTGTATCCATGAGAAACGGCTCCATTCTTTATGGAAATTTTGGGGAGACGGAGAATCATATTCAGTATAAACGGCCGCGCCCTTTTTATCAAGGGATTTCCCCTGTTTCTAATCTGGGTGATGTGGATACTTGTGTTTTAGAGAAAAACGATGCCTGAGGTTTTAGGAATATGCGGCTCAGTGCATTTCGGCAAAAAGCCAAGGTGCGTCCCGGAAAATGGAAAGGAAGGGGAAGGGAAGTTGAGCGCGGGCAACAGAAAATAAAAAAATAAGCGTATTCCTGTGATGAGGGGATTGCACGGGGCGCACTTCTTCGTTAAAATATAATTAATTTCTAACGGCTTTGGTTTGACGAGATGATCATCCTGGGAGGTGCTTTTCATGAACAGCTTTACTTTTTACATGCCCACGGAAATTCTCTTCGGGCGAGGAGCTGAGGAGAAGACGGCATCGGCGGTGCAAAAGCATGGTGGCCGGCGGGTACTCATCGTCTTCGGCGGGGGCAGCGTAAAAAAGAGCGGACTCTTAGACCGCGTCGAACGCGGCCTGGAGACGGCGGGCGTTCTCTTTGCGGAATTTGGCGGGGCGCAGCCGAATCCGCTCCTTTCCCACGCCCGGGACGGGGTGCGGGCGGCGGCGAAATTCGGCGCGGATTTCATTTTGGCCATTGGGGGCGGCAGCGCCATCGATACGGCGAAGGCCATCGCCCATGGGGCGGCGAATTTAGACATCGATCTCTGGGATTTCTGGTCGGGGAAGCGCCCGGTGGAGCGGTCTCTTCCGGTGGGGGTGGTTTTGACCATTGCGGCGGCAGGCAGTGAGACCAGCAATTCGGCGGTGCTGACGAATGAGGAGACGGGAAAGAAGTGCGGCGTCAATACGGAGTTTAACCGTCCGGCCTTCGCCATCATGAATCCCGAGCTGACCTATACGCTGCCGCGTCAGCAGTTGGCTTGCGGGATCGCCGATATCATGATGCACACGCTGGATCGTTATTTCACCCACGAAACGGGAAATTCCTTCACTGACCGGGTGGCGGAGGCGCTCTTAAAAAATGTCGTTCGCTATGCGAAAGTCGCTATGACGAATCACCGGGATTACGAGGCCATGAGCGAGCTTATGTGGTGCGGCAGCGTTTCCCACAGCGGATTTACCAGCTTAGGACGGACGATGGATTTCGGCGTTCACAAGTTAGCCCACGAATTGAGCGGACGCTTTGACGTGACCCACGGGGCGGCGCTCACCGCGATGTGGGGGGCGTGGGCACGATATGTTTATGAGGACGCGCCGGAACGCTTCGCACAGTACGCAGAAAACGTCTGGGATATCTCCATCGGCACGGTGGAGGAGCGGGCGCGGGCCGGGATCCGGGAGACGGAAGATTTCTGGCGCAGCTTGGGGCTGCCGCTGTCTTTAGGCGAGTTGGGCGTCGGTGTGCAGGATGAGGAGGAACTCGCCTATTTGGCTGATATGTGTACGGATCGAGGGAACAAGACGGTAGGCGTTTTTCATCCCATTGATCGGGAGACGGCCCTAGCCATTTACCGGCTGGCGAATCACTGAGGAGGTACCTTCTTGTTTACACGTTATCTGGCGGCGGGGGCGCTGTGCCTGGCCATAGTAATTGGGATTCTACCGGGATCGGTGGGGAGCGCCGCGCCGCGCTCGGCGGCGTACAAGCTGCGACTTTCATGGGATCTTATGCCGGGCGCGGTGACGTACCACGTTCTCTTTTTTTCCGATACCGAGACAAAAACGGCGCCGCCGGTCGCCCAGTATCGTGATATTTCCGCGCCGGGGCTGGAGCTTGACATGCGCGCTCTGCCGGAACAGGCGCTGACGGGCTATTGGCTGGCGCAAGGCGTGGATCGAGAGGGGCGCGCTGTGGGAGAGAGCGTTCTGCGTCCCCTGCGGACGGCGGAGATGGCCCCCACTGCGCCGCTGATCCTGGACGATTATAAGGGGATGGCCTATCTTCCGGTCTATCCTGTCTACGCCTGGGTCCCGGTCTTAAACGCTTCCAGTTATGAAGTCGAAGTCTGGCGAGAACCGGATACGGCGCGCGGTAAAGCGGAACGGGTGCGCCATTTTTACACCTACGAGTCTGTTCTTTACGATGAGGCTGGTTTGCGATTGGTAGGGCATTATTGGTGGCGGGTCCGGGCGCTGGACGGGGAAGGACGCGGCTACAGCGATTGGTCCGCGCCTACGCCGTGGCAGATCAATGCACCTACGCCAGTGGCTGCATTGGGCGACAGTATCACCCATGGCGGCGGGGCTATTTCTACGCCGCCGTGCCGAACTTTGTACGATTGGGAGACCTACGCGACGATACCGGTGAAAAATATCGGGTTCAGCGGGGATACTGCGGCGGCGATGGCCGACCGCTTCGAGGCGGATGTCCTCCCCTTTAAGCCGCGCCTTCTCGTCGTCATGGGAGGCGTCAATGATTTTCGTTCCGGAACGCCCGCGGCCGTTACCATTCGTTTCCTGCGGCAGATTGCTGATAAATGCCGGGCTTATGGGATAACGCCTGTCTTCGTGACAGCGACGCCCATCAATCCCCAGCGTATGGCCGGCAGCTTTGGCATGGAGGAGGCGGCGGCGAATTGGCAAAGGAACCAACGACAGATCAATGACTGGATCATGGCGCAGCCCTACGCGGTTGATGTGACCGGGGCCTTGACCGATGAACATGGCGATTTGCGGAGCGATTATACCGCTGACGGCCTTCATCCCGACTATGAAGCCAAGCGTTACATTGGCGAAACCATCGGCCGCTATGTGACTACGCATTTCCCGACGATCACCGACAAAGTGGGAACATAATTGCCGCGCCGCTTGTCTGCTGCCTGACGTGGCGATGGAATCGGCCGGCAGCATGTAGATAGGAAGAGGCGGTTAGCCGCTGGAGCAAAATTTTACAATGAAAAGAGCGGTTCGCCTTTACAAAAGACGGCGTGCGTAGTACAATATAGTTCGTCGGGGCGTAGCCCAGCTTGGTAGAGCGCTTCCTTGGGGTGGAAGAGGCCGTGGGTTCAAATCCCGCCGCTCCGACCAGTTTTGTTTATTTTATCGTTCCGTCAAGTTTTGGCGGAGCTTTTTTTATTGGGCAAGGATGTGAAACGAGGGCTGGGACAGGCCGGACGGACAGAAAGCAGAGGCTTGCTTTTTGGCGCCAATGAGGTATATAATTAGTAAAGAAACTTTTCGTCTGTTGTCCAAGGAGGGAAACAGCGGTGAAAGAGCGATCAGGGATGGAAGTCTTATAGCGGTTTACCTTGAGGAGGGACATTGTCCGTCCTCCATTTGTCGTAGGGAAAAGGAATTTTAAGGTCGAAGAGCCGAAGCTTACAGGGAGGTATGGGAAGTGTTTGAAGGAATCGGAAGGCTCCATGATTATCTGCGGCGGAGCAATTTGCAGAAGATGGCCAGCCACAAAATCGCGACGGGAGAGTCCGTCGATTTGAACCGGACGCAGGGGAAAAGTTCTTTTGTCACGCCGGCGACGGTTTCGACGGCGGGAACAACGAAGAAGTCCGCGGCGGATAAGATGCGGATGGCGGCGATCCGGCAGAAGATGAAAAACGGTGATAAGCTGTCAGGCGAGGATATGCGGTACCTGAAGGAAAACGATACGGCGCTCTATCGAAAAGCCCGGGTCATTGAGTCGGCACGGGAAGAATTGGAGCGCGACCTGAAGCAGGCCCGGACGAAAGGGGAGGCCCGCCTGGCGATGGTGCGGGCGGCCATGAAGGTGTCCTCAGAAGCGGCGATGGCCGACGCGGGGGTCGACGGCGCAGCCGGAGCCGGTACGGGAGGTGCCGCCGCATCGGGGGGAGCCGAGGGGGCTGCGGCGCCGAGCGCCGGCGCGAACGCGGCAACGCCGGGAGCCGGGGAGGCTTCCCCGACGAACGCGGGGGAAGCGGCAACGAAAGAGGCGGCGCCGTCCGCTTTGGCTGCCGAAAGACACAGCGGCCTAGCGGAAGGCACGCATACAGCCGTGGCTAAAGAGACGGCGGAGGCGGCGGAAAAAGAGGTGCAGGAAGCCATTGCCGCGGCCATGAAGGCGGCCACGGAAGTGGCGGATGCCATGGCCCGGACAGAAGTGGAGAATAAGGACGCCAAGAGTACGCTGGACCGCCTGATGGACGGCGAGGCTGCCGACGAAGCCGATGCCGCCATGCCGCCCACGGCACTGCTCATCATTCGGGCGCTGCAAAAAACGTGGATGGCATACATCAATTCCGACGCCTATAAGGATCTTTCCAATGATGAGAGGGACGAGGCGCGGGAAAAAGTGAGCGGCGGCCATGTTTCCAAGGCCGTTCAGCGGAAACGGCATCTGGCGGCGGCGTTTTCCTATCATCAGGCGGCGCAGAGCGCGCTGCAGATGGCGGAAAAGCCGGATGCCTGAGAAAGACAGACAAAACCACTGCCGACTTTGACGGCAGTGGTTTTTTGTCGGGAAGGCGTCAGCGGGGAAAGAAAATTTTTGCTATAATAAAGGAAGCACTGATAAATTCAGCCCTTCATCTTGGCGTATCTTTTTTGCCCTGCCATCGTCAACGAATCCTCCGCATAGCGCTTGCTATGCGTCCGGTTCGTTTCCTCGGCAAGACAAAAATCTGCACCAATCGGATGGACTTCATTTTATCAGTGCTTCCTAAAAAGAGATTGGGAGCGAGCGGAGGAATCGGGATGAAGTTGCTGCATGTGGCGGATCTGCACTTGGGGAAGGTGGTACACGGCTATTCCCTGATCGAGGAGCAGCGCCATATTTTGGCGCAAATTGTGACAACGGTCAAGGAGCGGCATATCGACGCGGTGCTCGTCGCCGGGGATGTGTACGACCGCTCTGTGGCCAGCGAAGACGCTGTCGCCCTCTTGGACGATTTTTTAGTGCAGATGGCGGCGCTTTCGACGACGGTATTCATCATCAGCGGCAATCATGATTCCGGGGATCGGCTCAATTTCGGACGGCGCTTCTTTTGCCAGCAAAACATCCACATTGCGGGTACCTATGCGCCGGCGCTGGGTAAGGTGACTTTGACGGATGCGGTGGGGCCGGTGCATTTTTATCTCCTGCCCTACGTGACGAAAGCGGCGATGCGTCACGCTTGGCCGGAGGAAACGATGGATTCTTATGATGCGGCGATAGGGGCGGCCATCGATCATGCCAGGGTGGACTTTACGGCGCGCAACGTCATCGTGGCGCATCAGTTTGTGGCCCACGGAGCAACGCGGCCGCAGGTGGGCGGCTCGGAGGTGATGGCGGCCAGTGTGGGCACGATTGAGGCCATCGGGAGCGAGGTTTTTGACGGCTTCGATTATGTGGCGCTGGGCCATGTCCATCGCCCGCAGTGGATCGGACGGGAGACAGTGCGCTATGCCGGATCACCGCTGAAATATTCCCTGCGGGAGGCCGACGACGAAAAATCCATGGTGCTGGTAACTTTGGGAGAGAAGGGGGCGCCGGTTGTCACGGAGCGAATTCCTTTTCATCCCCGGCGCGATCTTCGTCATGTCACGGGGACGCTGGGGGATCTTCGACAGCAGGCCAAAGGGGAAGGCGATGCGGCGGAGGATTATCTGTATGTGACGTTGACGGACGAAACGCCCCTTCTTGACGCCATGGAATTGGTGAAACAGTTCTATCCCAACGCCATGAAGGTGGAGTTTGCGCACCGACAGCTTCGCGAACTGGGAGACGCGGCGGGTTCGGCGGTGGAGGAGAAAAGTTTTCACGACTGGGTGACGGCGTTTTACGCCCAGGAGGGCGGCAGCCCCCCAAATGAGGAAGAATGGGCAGTGCTTTTAGCGGCGGCCCGGGAAGCGGGGGTGACGGAATGAAGCCGCTGTCCCTTACCATGACGGCGTTTGGCACTTATAAGGACACTACGGTCATTGATTTCGCTGCCTTGGGGGGCGAGGGGATTTTTCTCATCACCGGTTCCACCGGCGCGGGGAAGACCACCATCTTTGACGCGATCTGCTACGCGCTGTTTGGGCAGACCAGCAGTCTTCGCCGGGGGGCGAAAATGTTGGCCAGTGATTTTGCCGCTGTGGGGACGGGCCCGGAAGTGGAGTTGGTTTTTCGTCACCGGGGGCAGCTGTATACCATTCATCGCTGGCAGCCCTGCGTTCACCATCGGGACGGTACGGTGGAGATGAAGAATCCGAAGGCCACGCTGCTTTTCCCCGACGGACGGCTGCTGGATAAATTATCAGCGGTCAACCGGGCGGTGGAGGAAGATATCCTGCACCTCACTTACGCGCAGTTCAAGCAGGTGGTCATGATCGCTCAGGGGGAGTTTCGCGAATTATTGGAAGCGGATACGGAGCAGCGGTCGGTGATCTTGCAGAAGATCTTTCAAACCGAGAATTATCGGCGGCTGGCCGATCTTCTGAAAGAAGAGGCGGATCAAGCGAAGGAGGCGGCAAAGGAAAGCGCGCGGCGCATCGCCCAATCTTTTGGTGAAGCGAAAGCAGCGCCGGAGAGTGATTTGGCGGCGGATTTGGCGGCGCTGAAAGAAAAGTACGCAGGGGCAGGGCCGGTGGATTCTTTAGAAGAAATGCTGGCGATCCTCGCGCGGCTGGCGGTGGAAGACGATACGAGCGAAGCAGCGGCAGCGGCGGAGATCACGGCGGCCGAGGCGGGGCTGCAGGAGCTGGCCGCCGCGGTCAGTCGAGCCCAAAGCGTGAACGAGCGGCTGAAAGAGCGGGATGCGCTTCGGAAAAAGGCGGCAGCGCTTTCGGCCGCTGCCGCCGGCATAGAGGAAAAACGTGCGGCCTTAACGGCGGAAATCAAGGCGGTACGCTTCGTGGGGCCGCGCTACGAAACTTGGCGGAAGGAAAAGGCGGCGTTTCAAGCGGCCAAAGAGAAACAACGGGATCAGGAAACGCATTTGGCTGCCGCGATCGCGGCGCAGGAAAAGGCGAGAGTCCGCGCAGAGGAGGCCGCGAAAGCGCGTCCAGCGGTGGAGCAAGCCGAAAAAGAAGCGGCGGCGATGAAAGAGCAGGAACCGCTGTACGGGGCCAGGGAACAATATCAGGCGGCGCTGGCCGAGGCGCAGCAACAGCTTCGCGCCTTGGGAGAAAGACAGCGCGCCTTAGCCGAGCAGCGGGAAGCGGCGCGGGCTAAGATCGCGGCGGGGGAAGCGCAGCTTTCGGGGTTGGCGGCTCTTCGTGAACAGCGGGCCATGCTGCGGGCCAAGGCGGAACGGTGGGAAGAAGATCATCGTATCGGACAGCGATTGACAGAGGAGGATATCCCCGCCTGCCGGGAGGCCATCGCTCTCTGGCAGGGGAAGAAGAACGCCTGCGCCGCTGCGCAGGCCGCTTTCGACACGGTGCGCGCCGCGCATGACGCCATGGAGCGACGTCTGGAAAACAGCCGCGCCGGGATGCTGGCGGAAAAACTCGTCGATGGTCAGCCGTGCCCCGTGTGCGGCGCCCTGCATCATCCTCGTCCCGCCGTTCTGACGTCGGACAGTCCCCGGGAAGCCGATTGGGAAAAGGGCAAGGAGAAATTGGAAGCGGCGCGGCGGGAAAAGGACGAGGCGGTACGCGCCGCGCAGGAGGCGCGGAGCATTTGCGAGACGCGGGCGGACAAGTTGCGGCAGGATATCGGCACGTTTTTGGATAAGCGCCGCTCACAAGGCGCAGCACTGGTGACAGCCTATCGGGGAACGGCTAAAGAAGATGTCGCGCTGGAAGAAGTATTTACTCTCATGGGGGAGGCCCAAGAACAGCTGCAAGGGGAGCGGGCCGCCATCCGACGGGATGAGGCCCAGTGCGACACTGCGTTGGCGGCGCTGCAAAGAGAAGAGAAAGAGCTGCAGGCGGCGCGGGAACGCCAAAACAAGCTGGAAGGAGAAGAGCGACAGACGGCGGAAGACGTTTTGGCCGCCGGAAAAGCCGAAGCAGCGGCCAAAGCTTCACTGGAGGCGCTGCCGCCGCTCCCTTACGATTCTCTGGAAAAGGCCCGACGCGTTCGGGAAGAAAAAGAGCAGGCGGCCAAGGCGCAGCGCGAAGCGATAGAAAGCGCGGAGAAGGACGCGCGGACGGCGGAGAGTCTCCGAATCGAAGCGCAGGCAAAGCGAGATGAAGTGACGGCGCAGACGGCGGAACAGGAAAAAGCGGCGGCCCAGAGTGACGCGGATTTTCGCGCTGCTTTGCGGGAGCAAGGTTTTACTGAGGAAACCTTCGCGGCTCATTATACGGACGAAGCGGCTATCACCATGCGCACGCAGGAGATCGAGGCGCATGACCGCGCGGTCACGGAGACGAAGAGCCAGTTGGCGGTGTTGGAAAAACAGACGCGAGACGAAGTGCCGGCGGACGTGGCCGCGCTGACGGCACAGCTCACAGAAAAGCAGCAGGCGCTGGCCAAGGCGCGGCAGCTTCACAGTGCGGTATATAGCCGCCGGGAGCAAAACCGCGCCGCTGAAGAAAAGATCCGGCAGGCCGGGGAGGAAAATCAGGATCGGCGGCATCGGGCGGCAGTACTGCAAAACGTCTATGAGCGGATCAGCGGGAAAGCGGCCGGACGTCGGACGAGCCTCGAAGAATACGTGCAATCGGCGGGCTTTGCCCGCATTGTTGCGGCGGCGGATATCCGATTGGGCGACATGACCGGCGGTCGCTTTTCCCTTCTTCCCCATGAAGCGCAGGCGGAAGACGATAAGCGGAAAAAACACGGTCTCGCCTTGGATGTATTGGACCGCTATACCGGTCGGCGGCGTTCCGTGAAAACCCTGTCCGGCGGGGAGAGTTTTATGGCCTCTCTGGCGTTGGCGCTGGGCCTCTCGGATACTGTGACGGAGAACGCGGGCGGCGTCGCCATTGAGACCCTCTTCATTGACGAAGGCTTCGGCACCCTTGACCCCGAGGCCTTGGAAAGCGCCGTGGCCATGCTCCAGGGTCTCACGGCGCGGGGGAAACTCATCGGTCTCATCAGTCACCGGGAAGAACTGAAACAAGCTCTTCCCCGTCAGATCATCGTCGAAAAATCGAGCCGCGGCAGTCGGGCGCGGGTGGAAACGGACGGGTAATATCTCCGCTTTCAGATAGACGGCGAGATTTTTGGCGTATACGATTTGCCGACAGGAACGAGGGAGAAGCGAGGAGGAATTGCCATGAAATGTGATTGCGCGGCATGTTCCGCCCATGCCTGTTATACGAAGGGCGTCAACTGCACCGGAGCAGATCAAGAGGCCATGAAAGCCGCTTACACGCCGGAGGAACAGCGGATCATGGAAGCGGCGGCATACGTTGAAGGCACGTTCTACAGCGACATCACGCGCCTGGAGGAAACAGCAGAATTTGCCCGGCGGATGGAATATACAAAATTGGGCATGGCGTTTTGCATCGGCCTCAACGCCGAAGCGGCCTGTATTGCCCGCTACTATAAGAAAGCAGGATTTACCTTTTACAGCGTGTGCTGTAAAAACGGCAGCATTCCCAAAAAAGCCTTTGGACTTAAACAGGTTAAACCGGAACTCGATCACGAGGCCATGTGCAATCCCAAATCGCAGGCGCGGTTTTTGGCCGAGCAGGGGGTGGAACTCTTCCTCTCCTGCGGCCTCTGCGTAGGACACGACGCGCTCTTCAACATGAGCTGTCCCGGCCCCGTCACTACCTTAGTTGTGAAGGACCGCCTCTTGGGACACAATCCGCTGGCCGCCGTTTACTCCCGCTACTGGAAGCGCAAGTTAGGCATCATGGCGGAGGGGGAGGTCTGACACGATATTTTCTGCTTGCACTCCCTTGGGTTTTAGTGTATACTACTCTTCGTCGGGTAAACGCAGACCGACACTACGGGGGCGTAGCTCAGCTGGGAGAGCGCCTGCATGGCATGCAGGAGGTCAGGGGTTCGATCCCCCTCGTCTCCACCAGGAAAATAAAATCCCGCAAACCTTATTCCATAGGGTCTGCGGGATTTTTTGTTGCGCTTATTTTCCTTTGGTACAAACGAATACAGAAGGTCAATGGTACAAATGCGGTACAAACCGGGAAAATTACCGCCCGAAAATCAGCTCCAATTTGCTGGCGATTGAGGCGGCAACCCCTTGCTATAGCGTCATCCTTCCGCCAGGCGTGTGGCTTGCTCTAACGCATCCAAAGAAGCGGGAGACATTGGGGGGAAGGAAAACGCGGTCGAAGCGCCGATCTCATCATAAGTGCGAAAACAGCGGTAGGTATTCCATGCTGAGCCAGCAGACGACGGCGTTGATAACGAGGGAGAGGAGGGTGAGCTTTAGGCCCTCCCGCATTTGGACGCTGGCGTCGAGGCCGAAGCCTACGGGAATGGCCCGGGTGGTGACAGGGAGAACATAGGCACAGGAGCAGGCGGCGACAGTGCCTAAAACGTAGGGGATGGGGTTTAGAGAAAGCGCCCCCGAGAGAGAGATGACCATGGGGATGCAGATGGAGGCAGCCCCGGTGTTGCTGGACATTTCCGACATGAAACAGGCGAAGGCGCAAAAGAGAAACATGGTGACAAAGCCCCCCGTGAGATGGAGGGCGCTGAAAAGGGCCGCCATGCGTTCCACGGCCCCGGTTTCGATGATGAGGCGCCCTAATCCTAGGCCGGAGGAGGCCATGATCATGATGCCCCACATGGCATGGCTTTCGGCGAATTTCCACGTGAGGAGCACATCCCCTTTTTCGTCCCGCAGGACGAACATCATCATACCGATGATGAGAAAGACGTAGGCCGGTTTCAGCCCCGGCAGGAGAGGAGCGTAGAGGGGGCGGGCGAAAGCCAGGAAGATAGCGAGGAAAAAGAGCCAAAAGCAGATCTGTTCCCCTTTTTTCATGGGACCGAGGTCGGCGTACATTTTTTGAAATTCTTCCCGGGTGCCGTGGAAATTTTTGGCGGGGGTCTTGAGGTGCCACAGGAAGAGGAGATTGACGAGGAAGATGATGAGGAGAATGGGGACGAAGCGCCCGATCCACTGAACATACATAAATTCGCGGCCGGTGAGCTGCTCCATGTAAGAGATGGCCACTAAATTCGCCGGACTGCCGATGGGGGAGCCGAAGCCGCCGATGCCGCTGCCCCAGCTGATGGCGAGGAGAATGGGGACGGCGAGGCGGCTGGCAGCGATGTTTTCTTCACCGACGAATTGCAGCATGCCTACGGCGATAGGGCAGAAGATGGCGGCCACCACCGTGTTGGGGAGGAAAGCCGATAGGACTACGGAAGCGCTGAGCCAGACGAAGATCTGCTGGCGAAGCGACGTGCCGATGAGGCAGAGGGTGCGCAGCGATATGCGCCGATCCAGCCCCGTGGTGGTCCACGCCAGGCAGATGAGATCGCCGCCTAAGAGCAGCACCACGATGTCGGTGAAGTATTGGGCGATGACGTGGGCGTTGGGGATGAGGGTGAAGGCCGCGTTGACGGCGATGGGCAGGAGCGACGTGACGGCGATGTGGACGGGGCGGAAGATCCACCAGAGGGCCATCCAGACGGCGGTTCCCACGGCCAGCGCCCCCCGCGTCCCCAAAAGACCGCTGAGGAGTATGCCGGCCGCCGCAAATCCGACGGGGCCGGAGAGGAGTTTCGATATGGATGGTTTCATGGTCACGGCTCCCTTCCTTCGGCGTTGAGGCGGATTTATCAGTACGGCCTCAGCCTCATAATTTATCTTTGAGGCGTATTTTGCTTCACAATTCATATTATAAAAAGTTTTCTCTGCCTGTCCAGTGGCGGAGAAAAAGTTTTCCTTGAAGAGGCGGCGTTGTATTTTCTGCACCCCTCTTTTATAATTTAAGAGGAAAGACAGACGAAGGAAAATGTTTCACGTGAAACATTTGTTTGGAAACTGAGGAGAAAATTTATGGCCGATAAAAAACGCAAGCATATTGTCATCGTGGGGGCTGGGTTCGGCGGGATAAATTTGGCGCGTCTTTTGGCGCGGGAAGCGGTGGACATCACGGTGGTGGATCGAAATAATTTTCATCTGTTTCAGCCCCTTCTCTATCAGCTCGCCACCGCCGAATTGGAGGAAAACGAAATCGCGTATCCCATCCGAGCGTTTTTCCGCCATCGGCCCAATGTGGATTTCTTCTTGGCCCACGCTGAGGGGGTTTTGCCGGAAGAAAATCTTTTGCGGACGGATCGGGGGGACGTGGCTTACGATTATTTGGTGTTGGCGGCGGGGGCGACGACGAATTATTTCGGGTTGGAGCAGGTGGCGCGCCATGCCTTTGGCATGAAGACTTTACAG
>CAJPQU010000025.1 GCA_905372875.1 uncultured Schwartzia sp.
CTGCCGGAGACGTGACGCTGGCGGTGGAATCGGCCTACAGTGAAGCGGCTATGCAGCTTCGCGCCCGACTCAATTATCTTTCCATGATCGTGACGCTGGCGCCCCTCTTGGGCCTCTTAGGGACGATCTTCGGCATGATTGAGTCCTTTAACGTGTTTAATCTTTCGGCGGAGGAACCGCTGGCCATTACCGGCGGTATCGGCGAAGCTTTGACGGCCACAGCTTTCGGCCTGTGCGTTGCCATCTTCGCTCTCGTTGTTCACACCGTTTTCGCCCAGCGCCTTGATCAGATCCTGGCGCTGATGGACCGGGTCTCAGCGGTTACCATGTCGGGATTTCGGGGATCGAGCGGAGATGATGGCCATGCGGCGTGACTATCGCATCGAGAAAGAACCGACGGTCGTGATCATCCCCATGATCGACATCATGCTTTTTTTATTGGTGTTCTTTATGATCAGCACCATTTATATGGTGCAGGCCAATACGCTGCCGGTGAATCTTCCGGCGGCGGCCGCGGCGCGCCGCGAGACACGCCCGCACATCGTGGCCATCACGGTGCAGGCGGACGGAACGATTCAGTACGAGCGGGATGCGGTGCGGCCGCCGGAGCTCTCTCCCCATGTCCGTCAGGCCTTAGCCAATGACGCGGAAACGATCTTTGTCCTCCGGGGCGATAAGCAGGCAACTTACGAAAATATTGTGGCGGTGCTGGATGTGCTGAAACAGTGCGGGGCTCGTCATGTTTCCATCGCGACGGAGCGCAAGGGGGGGCAGTAATATGAATTACCCCAGCCACTGGCGCTTGGCGTACTTCCTGGCATTCTTCTTTCACTTAGGGGCGTGGCTCTTTGTCAGTCTGGCCCTGCCGCATTTGACTCTGTCGCTGCCCCAACCGGAACCGGTGCAGGAAATCGAGTGGACGGCGGATCTTCCCCCCGGCGCGGGAGATCCCGATTTGCCGCCCAGCGAAGATACCGCCGCCGGACTTCCTTCACCGACAGAGGCGGTGGCCGAAGCGGATGACACCGCGTCACTCCCCGAAGATGATGCGCCGCCCCTTGAGGAAGAGACCCCCATCGTGGCGGAAGACGCTGCGTCGGCCATCGCCCAGCTCAAGAAAACGGAAGAAGAAGGGAAGGACGATGGCAAAGGGCATACCATCATCATCCGCAGCGGCGGAGGCGGTGGACAGCAGATGGGTGAGAACGCCAAGCTGATCAAACCCTTTTACCCTGCTCCCGGCGTGGTGTCCTTCGGCGGGCGAGTGAGCGTTTCGGCGCGCATCGGGAAGGACGGCCGGATCAAGGAGACGAAGATCATGGTTACATCGGGACGTCCCTTAGTGGACGCGGTGGCCATGTCCTGCGCCCGTAAATGGGTATATAAACCTGCTACCGATCATCACGGCCAGCCTATGGAGTGCAACGCCATCATCAGTATCCCCTTTTCCCGCCACTGATGGGCAAGATGTTTTTCTCCGGCAGGAGATTGCTGGGAAGAGGTTTTGGGGACGGGGCGGTTCGGACGCAACGATTGAGAATGAAAACAGCTCATGATAGGGAAAGGAGCGAACGGATAGATGCGCTTTTTATTTAGCTTCCTGCTGGCCGTCTTCTGCTTTTTGCCTGTTTCTCCGGCTCTGGCCGCGCAGACGTGGCAGCAGGTGGGGGAGCATATCCATCAAGCCACGGCGGCGGCGATGGAGCTCTACGCAGCGGGAGACGTAGCCGGGGCCAAGAAGGGAATCAATGACGTATACTACGCCATTTACGAAAAAGACGGATTGGAAATGGCCGTCCGCAATACGGTGGCGGCGAAAAACGCCAATATGACCGAGTATCAGTTCAATAAGCTGAAAAAGGCTATGACCGACGGCAAGTCGGTACAGGAAGTGCAGGCCGAGGCGGACAAGGTCCTGGAGATGATTGATTTTGATATCGGGATTCTGTCCCGAAACGGCGGTCCTTCCGGCGGCTGGGCCTCTTTCTGGCCGGCTTTCGTCATTTTGCTTCGCGAAGGCGTGGAGGCGATTCTGGTTTTGGTGGCCATCATCGCTTACCTCGGCCGGGCGGGACATGAGAAGTATCTCAGCACCGTCTATAACTGGGCCATCGCCGGGATTGTGGCCAGCTTTATCACGGCTTACATCTGCTCGGTGCTCTTAGAGTCGGCGGAGACCGGCGCCAGCCGCGAGACGATCGAGGGCTTCACGGCGCTGACGGCGGTGGTGGTGCTCCTTTCCACCAGCGCATGGATGGGCAGCAAGGCCCAGGGGGACGCTTGGAAGAAGTACATTGAGGGCATGGTGGGGAGCACCATTTCCACCGGGAAACTTCGGGCCTTGGGCTTTGCCGCTTTTCTGGCGGTTTATCGCGAGGGAGCGGAGGTTGTTCTCTTCTATCAGGCGCTCTTCAATAACGCGTCTGGAGATATTGAGATGATTTGGTTGGGCTTCGCCGCCGGGTGCGCGGTGCTGGCAATTCTCTTCTTCCTCATGCAGACGGGGGCGCTCCGCATCCCGCTGCGTCCGTTCTTCTTAGGCACCAGCCTTCTCATGTTCCTCCTTGCCGTTAGCTTTACCGGCGGCGGCATCGAAGCACTCCAGGAGGCAGAGATGGTCAGCATGACCCTCGTGCGGGGGATTCCCGTGCCCACCATCGATCTCCTGGGCATTTACCCCACTTATGAAACGCTGATTCCGCAGCTCGTTTTAGTGCTGGCGGCGGTGATCGCGGTTTTCTATAAGAGGCAGTCGGGCAAAGCCTCGGCAGCCTGATATCAATAATTTTATTAGGGAGGGTTCTATTTATGAAGATTTTTGGTCTCAAGAAACTCAAGATGGCTCTGGCCATCGGAGCGTGCGCGGCGGCGCTGACGGGATTTTCTGCTCCGGCACAGGCGGCGGGCTTCCAGGAATATCCTATCGGGGATACCCAGGAGGATACGACGAACCATTTCAACGTGGCGCTGGTTTACTTCCAGCCGATCGAGATGCTGCCCGCGGGCATGATGCTCAGCCCGGATCAGTCCGATATCCACATTGAGACGGACATCCACGCGACGGAAGGCAACGACACGGGCTTCGGCGTGGGCGAGTGGATTCCCTATCTGACGGTTCACTACAAATTCACGAAGCGGGAGACGGGCGAAAGCCTTGAGGGCGTCTTCATGCCGATGAACGCCGACGACGGCCCTCACTACGGCGCGAACGTCAAGATGCTGGGCGCCGGCACCTATGACTGCGATTTCTACATCGACAGCCCGCTTCGTATGAACTACGGTCTGCACGTCGATAAGGAAACGGGGGTCAAAGGCCGCCTCTGGGAAGAGCCGGTTCACATGCACTGGGTCTTTGAGTACGTTCCCCGGCACTGGTAATACGGTAACTGAACGAGGCCGGACGGGCGGCGGTGCCGCCCTAGTCCGCGCCCGCGGATGAATGGGAAGTGGAGAGTGACGGGGGAAAGCCTTGGGCTTTATTCGTCGCCCTCCATTTTTCCATACATTAAGGACGGAGGCTTATGATACAGTTATTTTTGCGGCAAATGATCCCGGCCATGGAGCAGGGGGTCATGCTGACTGTGCCGCTGGCTATTTTGCTGGCGCTCCTCTCCAGCTTGTCTTACCCCGAGTTTCGGCGTAAGTTCTGGCGGGCCATGAAGTGGGGGATATTCGTATCGCTCTTCTTCGCGGCAGTCAAGACCGGGACGCGGCAGGCCGTGAGCCGGGAGGGCTTTGAAGGTGTGGCCATCTTTGCGTCCCTTTTGAGCGAGATATCGCTCCTGGCGCTCCTCTCTCGCCCGTCGGCAGCGGTGGCCCGGGCGCGGCTCATCGGCATCGCGTCTGTGGTATTGGTGATTTCCCTTTGGGCGTATCACGGGCTGGAGCTGTGGCTCATGCCGGTGAGCATCGCCATCGCCGCCACGGGAGAATTTTTCACGCTGGATGTGCTGGTGAAATCCTTGGGTTACGGCAGCGGACTGCTCTTGGGCTTTTTGAGCGGCTATCTCGTCTACAAAGCGTCCGCGGCACTTTTCTACGGACGGCTCCTCTTCGTTTACGCGGTGCAGATCACTGGCTGCATCGTGCAGCAGGGCATCTATCTCATTCAGATCATGATGATTCGCCACATCGTGAGTGGAGCGGCATTGATGGGGGTCATGGCGCCCCTCATCGACAATCAGCGCCTCGTCATCTTCCTGATCTTCTTCGTCACCTTAGTGGTGCCGGTGACCCAGTTCCTTCAGCCGAAGCCGGTGCGTCCGGCGGAGGCCAATCCCGCGCAGTACCGTAAGCTCTTAGCGGCGGCGAAGCATAAGCTGCGCTGGGGGAGCGGCGTAGTCGCCTCCCTGGTGGTGATGGTGCTCTTATCGAGCTTTGGCTACAGCTTCGCGAACAAAAAGGAAGAGCTGGTTCCCGCCGTGCCCATTCAGGCCGAAGCAGGATACGTTCGGGTGCCCCTCGAAGACGTCAACGACGGGCATCTTCATCGCTACGTTTATCGTACGGAAAATTCCACGATGGTGCGCTTCATCATCATCAAAAAGGGCGGCTCCGCTTACGGCGTAGGCCTTGATGCCTGTGAGGTCTGCGGGCCTACGGGCTACTATGAGCGGGACGACCAGGTCATCTGCAAGCTGTGCGACGTGATCATGAACAAGGCAACCATCGGTATGCCGGGGGGCTGCAATCCGGTGCCGGTGAAGTACGATGTGGACAGCGGGACCATCCGCATCGAGCAGTCGATCTTAGAAAAAGAAGCGAAACGGTTCCGGTGAGAAAGGGGGCAGCATTTTGTTCTGGCAAATGGTAAAAGGGGCGCTGCTCCGGCAGAAGGGCCGCTTCCTGCTCATCGCCCTCACGGTGGCGCTGGGGGTCTCTCTGGCGACGGCCATGCTCGACGTGGCCTTTGACGTGGGGGACAAGGTCAATCAGGAGCTGAAAGCCTACGGGGCGAATATTACCGTGACGCCGCGCACCCAGCGGATATTAAAGGACGTCTACGGTCTTTCCGATCGGGCCGGTCATCGTGATTATCTTCGGGAGCAGGATTTGGGGAACATCAAGACCATCTTCTGGACGAACAATATTGTGGCCTTTGCGCCGTCGCTGGAAGAGACCCTCACCCTCGCCGACGGTACGGAGGCCCCTCTCGTAGGGACCTGGTTTGAAAATACCCTGACGCTTCCCACGGGAGAGACGACCACCACCGGCGTAAAGGAAATGAAATCCTGGTGGCAGGTGGAAGGCAGCTGGCCCCAGGACGGCGGCGACGCCGTTATGGTAGGCAAAAAGTTAGCCGCGAAGTTAGGCGTAAAGCCCGGCGATACGATTGTCGGGAAGGACGCGGCGGGGCGCGACAAGACCCTGACCGTCTGCGGCATCGTCAGCGGCGGCGGGGCAGAGGAAGATCAAATCGTCGCGCCGCTGGCGTTGGCCCAGGCACTCACCGACCGTGCCGGGCGGGTGTCTTCCGTGGAGGTCAGTGCCATCACCACGCCGGAGAACGATCTGGCCCGCAAGGCGGCGGCCAATCCCAAGGCCCTCTCCCAGCGGGAATACGATATCTGGTACTGCACTGCGTACGTCGGTTCCATCGCCTTTCAGATCGAGGAAGTGATTCCCGGCTCGGTGGCCCGGCCGGTGCGGCAGATCGCGGAATCGGAAGGCAAGATCTTGGATAAGACGCAGCTGCTGATGCTCCTCATCACGGTCTTGAGTCTCCTCTCTTCAGCCCTTGGGGTATCGAACCTCATCAGCGCCAACGTCATGGAGCGCAGCCGGGAATTGGGGCTGCTCAAGGCATTGGGGGCCTCGAATTTAGCCGTATCCCTTTTAGTCCTGGCGGAGCTTTTCGCGGCGGGTCTTGTGGGCGGTGTCGCGGGTTACTTTGCCGGGCTGGGATTCGCCCAGCTCATCGGCGAGACGGTGTTCGGTTCGGGGATTGCGGTCAATCTTCTGGTCATCCCCGTGGTGGCTGTGCTCTTGACTCTGGTGCTTTTGGGCGGCAGCATCCCCGCCATCCGGCTCCTCTTGTCGCTGCAACCGGCGGAAGTTCTTCATGGCAGGTGATACGTAATGGCGAAATTTAAAATGTTTTTGGTGATGGTCCTCTCCTCCATGACGCGGCGCAAGGCCCGCCTCTTTATCACCCTGTTGGCGGTGGCCATCGGCGCTACCATTATTTCCGGGATGATCACCGTCTATCAGGAAGTGCCGGCTCAGATGGGACGGGCGTTTCGCGCTTACGGGGCGAATCTCCTGATTCTGCCGACGGGGGAAAGGGACAGCCTGCCCCAGGAGGAAATGAGCAAGGTGCGAAAGGCGCTGGCCGGCTACGAGATCGTCGGCGCGACCCCCTTCCTCTACGACACTTTGGCCGTCAATAAACAGCCGGTCATCGTGGGGGGGACGGATTTCGGGGAGCTGCAAAAAGTCAGCCCTTACTGGCAAATTGAAGGCGCGTATCCCGCCGAAGGGCAGAGGGAGATTCTTTTGGGAGCGGAATTTGCCCAGCAGTTAGGGGTAAAGGTCGGACAGACCGTGACCCTGAGTGCCGGAGAAGGAAAGCGGGTATCGAACTTCACCATTTCCGGCATCGTCCGCACCGGCGGGAAGGAAGAGCAGTTAGCCTACGTGGACCTCGCCCGCCTTCAGCAGATCACCGAGCATCCTGGGGTCATCAGCCTCGCTCAGCTCAGTATCGTGGCGGACGGTGAGAAGTTGGACGCCGTGACCGGTCTCATTGCCAAGGATGCTCCGGAAGTTGTTCCGCAGCCGGTGAAGCAGATCGCTCATGCCGAGGGAACGGTGCTGGGTAAACTCCAGGCGTTGGTCTTTTTGGTGACCATCGTAGTGCTGGTTTTGACCCTCATCTGCGTCAGCACTACTATGATGGCTGTGGTGACGGAGCGCCGCAAGGAAATCGGCCTGAAAAAAGCCTTGGGGGCGGACAATCGGGATATTGTGCTGGAATTTTTAGGGAACGGCTGCCTTTTAGGGGCGTTTGGCGGCGTGATCGGCGCAGGACTGGGCTTTTTGTTCGCTCAGAGCGTCAGCCTTCACGTCTTTGGGCGAGGGATCGAATTTTCGCCCCCGATCGCCATCTTTTCCCTGATTTTGTCTGTGGTGGTCACCGGGCTGGCCAGCCTGGTGCCGGTGCGTATCGCTACTCAGGTAGACCCGGCCATCGTGCTGCGGGGCGAGTGAGGAGGAGCTTATGAGCCTGTTAAAATTGGAAAACGTGACAATGGACTATAACGGCAAGGTTAAGGCGTTGGACAACGTCAACCTCACCGTGGAATCCGGAGACTGGCTGGCCATTATGGGGCCCTCTGGGTCGGGCAAGACGACGCTGATGAACATCATCGGCTGCATGGATACGCCGACTTCGGGGACGGTGGTTTTAGACGGCATTGATCTGACCCAGGCCACGCGCCCGGAACTTACCCGGGTGCGCCGGGATAAAATCGGCATCGTGTTTCAGCAGTTCCACATGGTTCCCTATCTGACCGCCGTGGAAAACGTCATGGTGGCCCAGTATTACCACAGTATGCCGGATCGGGAGGAAGCGCTGGCGGCTTTGGAGCGGGTGGGGCTTCGGGATCGTGCCGACCATCTTCCCAGCCAGCTTTCAGGGGGCGAGCAGCAGCGCGTCTGCATTGCCCGCGCCCTCATCAATTATCCAGTGCTGATCTTGGCTGACGAGCCTACAGGTAATTTGGACGAGGCCAATCAACAGCTGGTCATGAAGATCTTTCATGAACTCCACGATGAAGGCCATACCATCCTGACCGTCACCCATTCGTCGGAAGTGGGGGCCGAAGCGGAGCACTCCATCATCTTAGAACACGGGCGCATTAAATCATGAGGAAGGGAATTACGATGAAGAAAATCGTCACCAGTGGACTGCTTTTAGCAGCCATGATGGCCTTGGCGGGCTGCGGGCAGGAGAAAAAGCCCGAACCGGCGAAACCGGCGGCCGCCTTTGATCTGAATAAAGCGAAAGACGGCACGTACACTGCGGAAAGCTCCTCTGACAGCTACATGGGCCGAGGCCGGCTCACGGTCGTCATCAAGGATCACAAGATCGTGGCGGCGGATTTTGTGGGTCTTTCCCCTGACGGGAAGGTAAAGGACGATACCTACGGCATGACCGACGGGCAGATTAAGGACGAACGCAAGTATAAGATTGCCCAGAGCGCCCTCAAGGCGAACAATTCCTACGGAGCGCAGCTCATAGAGACGCAAAAGCCGGGCGAGGTGGACGCCATCGCCGGGGCGACGGTTTCCTATGATCAATTTATGGAAACGGCGCAAAATGTTCTTGAACAGGCGCAAAAGTAAGGGGGCCGCGATAGCGGTTCTGACATTGGGCTTGGCCGCGCTGGCGCTCTTTGCGCCGCGCGGCTTTTTGCCGTGGCGGGGGGACGCCTCTTCGCCGGTGGGGGAACGAGAGGCCGGCGGGGAAGCGTCCCCCCGGGTGGCGGTCGTCACGGTGGACGGTGTCGTGTGGGGAACCCTGCCCTTGTCGCGGGAAGGTGGACGGGAGGTTTTTACTGTGGAGACGCCTCGGGGCTGGAACCGCCTCGTCCTTCAAGGGGGCACTGTGGCGGTAGAGGATGCGAACTGTCCCACCCATATCTGTCAAAAGCAAGGGCCGATTTCTCACCCCGGAGAAATCATCGCCTGTCTGCCCCATAAGCTTCTCATTGAAGTGCGGGAAGCGCCATGAACAGGGGAAAGAAGACGGAAGATAGAGGGAACAGCGGGGAGAGGATGTCCGTTGCCCGCCGGATCGTCCTCTTGGGGCTGTTCGTGTCGTTGGCATTGGTGCTTTCCTGGGCGGAAAATTTTCTGCCCCTTCCCGGCTTTTTGCCCGGCGCGAAGTTAGGCCTTGCCAATCTCGTCACTCTATTGGCGCTCTATCTGTTGCCTTCGTGGCACGATGCCGCCCTCGTACTTTTTTTGCGGGTGGTGCTGGGCAGTCTCGTCGCTGGAGGCGGTGCCTTTTGGTACAGCGCCGTTGGCGCCGCCGTCAGCTTCCCCCTCATGTGCGTTTTGCGCCGCTTCGGGATAGGTGTGGTGGGGGTAAGTGCGGCGGGGGGCATCGCTCACAATATGGGGCAGCTCGCCGCCGCCATGCTGGTTCTCCGCACCTTTGCCCTCGCCGCCTACGCCCCCATATTGGCTGCCGCTGGTCTCGCCGCCGGCGTCGCTGTCGGCCTCCTTGCCGCCGCGCTTTTACCACGGTTGAAGGGGCGGGGATATTTTTGATCTGCCCCATTTTGCCGGTTCCCCGTATCTTTCTCCTTTTCCTTCCCCGTCTCTCGTTTGAAAATATCATTAAAATATGCTATTATAATTTCATTCATTTCGTATTTTACATCATGCAGGGAGGCCTTTATCGCGTGAAAAAGAAGGAGCTGGTAAGAAAGATTACGAGCTGGCTCACCTTGGGCGCCTTTTCGCTGCAGCCGTCTCTTTCTTTTGCCGCAGACATCGTTGCCGACGCCTCCGCACCTGAAGCGCAGTGTCCCTATGTGACGGAGACGGCAACTGGTATTCCTCTCGTACAGATCGCCCGCCCCGACGGGAGCGACGTCTCCGTGAACCGCTACGAGGCGTTCAGTGTCCCAGAAAGCGGTGCCATCCTCAACAACGCCTTCCTCTTCTCGAATACACAGCTCGCCGGATATATCGAAGGCAATCCGAACCTTAGCGGGGGGCCAGCACGCATCATCGTGAACGAGGTGATGAGCGACCGTCCCTCAAAGCTGCGCGGATTCCTTGAAGTGGCGGGTACGAAAGCCGACGTCATCATCGCAAATCCGAATGGGATTTATGTTGATGGCGCCGGCTTTTTGAATGCCTCCCGTGCCATCCTCGCGGCAGGCCGCACGGAGCGGGATGCGGCAGGCAGTTATGCGGGATTTCGCATCGATGACAGCAGAATCGATATCTCGGGCAAGGGGCTTGACGCACGCGGTGCGGACAGTGTCGAGGTCTACGCCCGCGCCGTCGAGGTGAACGCAGGCCTCTGGGCGAATCACGCGAAGATCGTCGCCGGAAGAAATGCCGTTGCCAGAGACGGCAGCATCTCCCCTTTTACCTCCGAAACGGCAGACGTCCCTCCACAGTACGCGATTGACCTCGCCGACATCGGCGGCATGTACGCAAACCGCATCGCCTTAGTCGGTACGGAAAAGGGACTCGGCGTCAATCTCACGGGACAGATTTCCGCCACGCAGGCCGTCTCCCTCGACGTGAAAGGCAACCTCAAGACTACAGGCACACTTTACAGTGACGGCGACCTCTCCGTACGCTCCGAGCAGATCGAAAATACGAATCTCATCTACGGAGGAAATAACACCTCCATCACCGCAAAAGAGCTGACCAACAAGAGCGGCGGCCGAATCTACGGCAATACCGTCGCCATAAACGCAGAAAATGTCACGAATGAAACCGATCGCGCTCTTGAAGCACGACTTACCTCCGAGGTGCATACGCTCTCACAGTACGCTGCGCAGGTCGAAGCCGCTCACATGGATCTCACGGCGCGAGACGGCGTCTCCCTTTCCTCGATTCTCTCCTCCTATCGGGGAAGGATCGGGCAGGCGGAGGCTGCCTACGATGCACAGCAGAATATCGTAAATTCCGTGAAGGACAATCTCGCTGCGCGACCCGCAGGAGTCATTGCCGCGCACGATCAGCTCCATATCCATGCCGATACGATTCAAAATACCGGGAACGCCCTGCTCTATTCCGGCGGGGACATCGCTCTTGCCGCGGGGGAGTCGCTGAAGAACAGCGGTGCGCGCATCGAGGCGAAGGGCAGCATTTTCATTGCATCCCCCCACATAGAGAACGAAAACGCCGCCTTTGCGGCAAAGCGCAGCATAACGAATACAAGCATAAACCCCACCAAGATCCGCATCGACGAGCTGGGACATATCGAACGAGGCAAGGCGTTCCCGGAATGGGAGTTTCGGAACATCAGCAGCGGCTACGGGGCATACCACAGCCATGTCGCCCAAAAGCCCATCTATGAGCGTGCCGCCTATGAGGAGATCAAACAGATCTCTCCTGACGAAATTGCCGCCGGGGAGACTCCAGTTCCCCAAGAACTCGTCGGAACGCTCGCCCCGAACTACGACTATGACGACCCGATCTTCGCCGCACTCGGCGTCACGTCCATGACTTCTCCCCGCCCTGCCCATGGAGATCCGGCGCAAGCGGCATGGGATGCACAGTATCGCAGCATCCTTGTGACACTCAACGAAAAGATCGACGCATATAACAAAGAAGCAGAGGACTACAACCGCACGACGGCGCAAGCGGCAGGGCAGAAGATCAAACTGCTGACGTTCATTGAGACGGCAAACGTGCATTCTGCCGAGACGGTCACTTCCTCCCTTCCCGCCATGATTCGTGCCGGAAGCAGCATCACGCTGCACGGCGGCATGGAGAACACGGACAGCACCATCAGTGCGGGCGGGACACTTCGCATGGAGGGCGCTCTCACAGAACATGCCCATATGCAGCAGGAGCAGACCGTCACGCTCGGAACGACGCAGGGGAGCTATACGGGAAGAAGAAACTGGCTTCATCGCGGGAAAATCCGGAAGTTCCATGGAAAAGTCTATATGACGCCCGAAGTCGTGCGTGCGAATCCTGCGCCCATCGGCGTCCATGTGATCGAGGAGAACGCTGCCGAAGAGTCCATCGAGGAGGCGCAGCGCAGACGTGTTTCAGAGACGCTCTCCCCCTTTGGGCTTGCTTCGAATCCGCAAGCGGCGGGAACGGGCGCAGGCGGTGCAGAGCATCTTTCCCTCAGTGCGCTCTATCACGTGCATCCCGAGAGCACGGCGACGTATCTCGTGGAGACCGATCCCGCCTTCACTGATCGGAAGAAATTCCTCTCCTCGGACTATATGTACCAACGGCTCAAATGGGATCCCAACCGGATCCCCAAGCGCGTCGGCGACGGCTTCTACGAGCAGCAGCTTCTTGCCGACCAGATTCTGAGACAAACGGGAAAGCGTCACCTCGACGGCTATACGGACGAGGAAACCGCATTCAAAGCATTGATGGATGCGGGCATTTCGTATGCCCTGGATATGAAGCTCGTTCCCGGCGTCGCCCTCTCCAAAGAGCAGATCGCTGCCCTCACCTCGGACATGATCTGGCTCGAAGAGCGCGAGGTCGAAGTCAACGGCAAAAGAGAGCGAGCAGTATACCCGGTTCTCTATACCAAGAATACGAACGGGCTTCATCTCACAGAAGGCGGCAGCCTTATCTCAGCGAAAAACATCGTCGTCGAGACCAAGGACGCACTGAAGAATGCAGGCACGCTCTACGGGGAAAACATCATCGTACAGGCAGGAGAGATCGAGCATACAGGACGGATGCGTGCGAAAAACATCGGGCTGAAATCCGAGCACGACATCGACCTGCGAGGTTCTCTTGTCGGCGATAAGAAAGTCCTCCTTGAAGCCGAAAACAATATCACGGCGAAAAGTACGACAGAGAAGCTCGCTCATCAGGATGTTCTACATACGACGGCAGGCATCGCCGTCAAGGGCGACGAAGGCGTCCTCGTCGCAAGCGCCGGAAAGAACATCGAACTCGTCGGTGCGACGCTCTCCGCGCTTGGCAAGAACGGCAGCGTTATCCTCTCGGCGGGAGAAAATATCTCCCTTGACACAAAGAAACTCCAAAGCGAGAAAGATATGACGGAAAGTGCAGAGAACTATCTCCGTACGAAGCGCGGCACGGAACTCGGCACGGAAATTCGCGCCGACGGGAATATCTCGATTGCCGCAGGAAATGACCTCACAGCCCGCGCCGCAACCATTGAAAGCAAGAACGGCACGACTTCCCTCGCCGCTGGAAAGGACATCACCCTTACCGCAGGGCGCGAATCTGCCGAAGATCACTACGGTCATCGCCATACAGAAAGCGGCTTCCTATCGAGTACCAGGACGACGATCCGCATCGACAGCGCGGCGGATGAGGCGCGTGGTACGCTGATCACCGGCAAGGAGGTAAACCTCACTGCCAAGCAGGACGTGACGCTTCAGGCGGCAAACATCTTAGCGGACAACAACACCAGTATCGCTGCCGGGAGAAACTTTACTGCGGCCTCGGAGGAGAACTACGCCCATACGGACAGCTTCAAAGAAGTGAAGACCTCCGGCCTCTTCTCCTCTGGCGGTCTCGGCTTCACCATCGGAACGCAAGGGATCAAGACCGGGCGCGACAGCTCTGCCCTTACCCAGGCGGAAACGAACATCGCGGGCTTTGCAGGCGACGTCAAGATCACAGCGGGAAATGACGCCCATCTCACCTCTGCCAGCGTCCTCGCAGGAGGAAATGCGAGCATCACGGCCAAGGAAACGCGCATCGACGGCAAGGAAAACATCTACCGCGATGTCTGGACGCAGGAGAGCCAGACGACGGGACTCACTGTCAGCCTGGGTCATGGACTCTTGAGTCTCGGGCAAGAGATCGCTGCGCCGCTCATGCGCATGGGGAAAGTGCAGGACGATCGCCTGAAAGCCGCCTACGCATGGAAAGCCGGCCGCCTCATCCATGAAAACTTCAGCAAAGACAATCCCCTGGAACACAACTCGGACTTTTCTTTGAATCTCAGCCTCGGCACAAACAAATCTTACAGCCGCACCGAGAGCGTCACCAAAGAATATGCAGGCAGCACAATCTCTGCCGGAGAAAAGGCAAGCATCACCGCCACAGAGCGCGACCTCACCATCCAAGGCTCTACGGTCGAAGGAAAAGACGTCGCCCTTACGGCGAAACAGAACATAGAGCTGCTTGCCGGAGAAAACAGCAACCGCACGACGACGCAGAACGAAGCCAGCGCCGCCGGCATCGGCGTCTCTTTCAGCCCGCAAGGCCTCTCGGGCCTCAGCCTGCACGCAAGCCAGGCGCAGGGAAACAGCAAGGAAAATGCCTTGACCTACACCCCGACGGAGATCGTAGCTAAAGACGCCCTGCACATCGAAAGCGGCAAGGATACGAACATCCTCGGCAGCACGGTGCAGGGCGACAAGGTCACAGCAAAAATCGGCGGCAATCTCAACATCGAGACCCTGCAGGAAAAAGAAACCTACGAGGAGAAGAACACCTCGGCAGGCTTTGATCTCTCCTGGGATATTCGCTCAGGAAAGTTCTCCAAGCCCACGTTCGGCCTTTCAGCAAGCCGAGGAACAATCGACTCCCACTATAGAAGTGCCAGAAGCCAGTCCGGCCTCTTCGCCGGCAAAGGCGGCTTCGACCTCACCGTAGGCAATAATACCGACCTCAAAGGCGCCGTCATCGCCAGTGAAGCGGATAAGGAGAAAAACCGCCTCACCACCGGCACCCTCTCCTTCAGCGACCTGAAAAACAAAGCCGAATATGAAGCCAACGATATAGGCGTAGGCATCGGCATCGGCAGCGCCAATGGGAAAACCACCGTCGGCGGCGGAATCGCAGTGTCCTCTCCGGCACATGACAAAGCTGCCTCCACCACCAAGAGCGCTGTCGCCGAAGGAAAAATCACCATCACGAACCCGGAGCAGCAAAAGCAATCGCTTAAAGATTTGCCGCGAAATACCGAGAACACCCTTCAGCCGCTCGGCTTCATCTTTGACCGTGACACCGTAGAAGAACGTAAAGAAATGGCCAATCTGTTCAGTGAACTCTCCCACGCCGCAATCGGCGAAATGACTCTGAAACTCTCCCCGGATCAAAAACGTATCCTGAATATAGCCGCCGGGGCCATCACCTCCTACCTGGGCAGCGGAGACTATCTGTCCGGAGCCACGGGAGCCGCCGTAACGGAAGCCATGCAAAAACTCCTCAAAAACGTCAAAGATCCCACCGTCAAAGAACTCCTGATCGGCATAGCCTCCGCCGCCGCCGGGAAAATCACCAACCAGCGCGTCGGCGCCGTCATCGCCAGTGCGCTGAATGTAGAACACTTCAACCACCTGCCCCATGAATTTCAGGAATCCTTTGTGGACGAGGTAACAAACGCGCCCAACAACGAAGCGAAACTAAAGGTAATAGAAAAATACTATGCCCTAAGTCAAGCGTTCCGGGAGGCGGAACCGGAGAAAGCGGAAGACATGGAAGAAGCCTTCATGGACATACTGGAAACGATAACGAAATATGACGGCTGTGGGATCAAATTCCAGGTAGATAGAGAACAGGGTCTGCACCAGAATTTAGCCGCGGCAAATGCGTTCCTGCAGCTAAACCATTACGCCCAGTATTTGCCTGCTGTATTTAGCAATATTGTAATCGCAACAGCCGCGACCATCACAGCACCGGTCTCAGTTGTAAGCGGTGTATTGAAATATGGGCCGGCAACTTATGAGATATGTACGGATATTATTCGAGAAGATGATAATGCGCTGTTTATTGATACAGTAAAGCATACTGGAATACAGCTTGGGTCAAAATATCTTGAACGTGAAGTAAGGTTACCAAAATATATCATTATTGCAGTTGCTAGTGGCGTTAAAGTATATATTAATGCAAATTATAAGAATAAAAGTGTGGGAGATTAACCATGGAATTCTGGAGAATAATGGATTTAGGGACTGTGTTTAATGCCTTGTATCAATTGGGGAAGGCATATAAAAAAAGCGGGAGCATCTCCAAAAACAGCTTATTCTTAGGAACTGTTGCCGTTGTGCTTTGTGTAGAAGCGATTGATAAACTTACCATAGATTGGCTGTACAATTATTTAGGAAGAATTTATTATAACAGGCTCATCGGAGGATTAATTGATGCCATATTTATTGGCGCAGCGCTCAGAAAAACAAAAAAAAAGCTTCCCCCTAAAGAACGATTATTGAATAAGCTAAGATTAGTGTATTGTTTAGTGGTTTTTTCCTGGCTTTTTATGTATTACTTTTGTAAATAAATATTCAGCAATTCCGTAATCGCAACAGCCGCGACCATCACAGCACCGGTCTCAGTTGTAAGCGATGTATTGAAATATGGGCCGGCAACTTATGAGATATGTACGGATATTATTCGAGAAGATGATAATGCGCTGTTTATTGATACCGAGAAACATGTTGGAATTAGGATAGGGTCAATTGCCCTTAAGAAAATTAATATCCCTAAATATATCATTATTATGACTACAAGTGGTGCTAAAGTATATATAAATGCCAAATATAAAGATCATAGTGTGGGAGATTAACCATGGAATTCTGGAGAATAACGGGTTTAGGGACTGTGTTTAATGCTCTATATCAATTTTGGAAAGCATATAAAAAACGCGACAACATCTCTAAGAATACCCTATTCTTAGAAACCGTTACCCTTGTACTTTTAGTAGAAGCAATAGATATGCTTACGATAGATTGGCTGTACAATTATTTAGGGAGAATTTATTATAACAGGCTAATCGGTGGCCTATTTGATGCCATA
>CAJPQU010000026.1 GCA_905372875.1 uncultured Schwartzia sp.
CGACGATTCCGTTTTTTTGGTATCCGTTTATCAATATCCATCAGTGAACTAAAACGCCATGCGTAAGGTCAAATCGGCTAAGGTTGTATCCGTTTATCAATATCCATCAGTGAACTAAAACGTGAAGGAATTACAAGAGCGGTTTTGCATTGTATCCGTTTATCAATATCCATCAGTGAACTAAAACATATTACACGAACATCTGAGGAGATATTAAGTATCCGTTTATCAATATCCATCAGTGAACTAAAACGTGCGTAACCTCCTTTTAAGAGGTATTATAGTATCCGTTTATCAATATCCATCAGTGAACTAAAACAAGAAACGGCTGAGTTTGAATGCATGGATGGTATCCGTTTATCAATATCCATCAGTGAACTAAAACCTTTGGCATGGAGACGTCTCCTTTCGTAAGGTATCCGTTTATCAATATCCATCAGTGAACTAAAACGCTACGAGGCACATGTAGAGATTATCGCCAGTATCCGTTTATCAATATCCATCAGTGAACTAAAACCGTTCGGGGTCGCTTCCATCACGTAGTAAAGTATCCGTTTATCAATATCCATCAGTGAACTAAAACCTTTATGGCAATATAGCCTCTGGCAACAAGGTATCCGTTTATCAATATCCATCAGTGAACTAAAACCCCAGCGCAGGTCAGCCCCGATCAGGTTAGGTATCCGTTTATCAATATCCATCAGTGAACTAAAACTATTCTCTCTCGTACACTGCCATCCTTTTCGTATCCGTTTATCAATATCCATCAGTGAACTAAAACTGAGTGACCGGCACTTGGAAATCATTGACGGTATCCGTTTATCAATATCCATCAGTGAACTAAAACATCATGTTCATCTTCCCCTTCCTCGTATTTGTATCCGTTTATCAATATCCATCAGTGAACTAAAACGGTGTGCGTGAACGGTAAATGGCTTAATGAGTATCCGTTTATCAATATCCATCAGTGAACTAAAACCCAGAGGGGGATTCAACCCAATTATGCTCCGTATCCGTTTATCAATATCCATCAGTGAACTAAAACCTCATAAACAATTACCCGTGCTACTCCGTAGTATCCGTTTATCAATATCCATCAGTGAACTAAAACCCCGATTCGCCGCGGAGAATAAGATGAGCCGTATCCGTTTATCAATATCCATCAGTGAACTAAAACCTATGGTTGGTTAAGAAAACCGAACAACGGGTATCCGTTTATCAATATCCATCAGTGAACTAAAACTCGCGGTTCTTATCGGTGGAAATAAATTCAGTATCCGTTTATCAATATCCATCAGTGAACTAAAACCTGAGTGAAAAGAGTATGAAAGCCTTGGCTGTATCCGTTTATCAATATCCATCAGTGAACTAAAACAATGAGAAAGTAAAAGATTTTGAAAAACTTGTATCCGTTTATCAATATCCATCAGTGAACTAAAACTGCGATGAAGATGTTCGTCTGCATCTTAACGTATCCGTTTATCAATATCCATCAGTGAACTAAAAGCGGGACTTATGCACATTGGCATATCTATAAGTATCCGTTTATCAATATCCATCAGTGAACTAAAACCCGCGAACCTTTCCCGTGAAGTAAAAAAGGGTATCCGTTTATCAATATCCATCAGTGAACTAAAACGCGCGCTATGACCGTGACACTGGGTTTAATGTATCCGTTTATCAATATCCATCAGTGAACTAAAACAGATAAGGAGGATATGAAATGAGTGATTTGTATCCGTTTATCAATATCCATCAGTGAACTAAAACAAGAATATGGACGAGTACACACCATGCACAGTATCCGTTTATCAATATCCATCAGTGAACTAAAACCTTGATATAAAAGAAGTGTTAAATAGTCAAGTATCCGTTTATCAATATCCATCAGTGAACTAAAACCTTAAATTCAGTATAGCAGAAAACCATCAAAATTCAACAATATCATTATCTTTTAGGAGTTTTTCCGTGGCAGTCCTCCTTCCCAATAAAATATACATCGAGGCATATTGTTTTTCCGTGACCAAAAGGGCGCGGATAGAACCGGTGGGCGGAAGATGACAACGGATATGAGATAAATGAAAATTGGCATCGTCGTGATTGGCAGTAATGCGGCTGTACACCGAGTATTGCAGCATATCATAACCATCCCTAATGAGAAACTTCCGAAACTGCATATAATCCCGGCGTTCTGCCGGTGTTGCCGTAGGTAAATCAAATAATACGAGGATACGCATCGTCCGATTATTCATCTTCTTTCTCCATAGCAAGGGGCAGAAGTTCTGGGAATCGCAGACAGTGCACATCTTTCTTTTCGACGGCCGCCACTAAGCTGGCCACATACCGGTCCATAGCAGCCCGTACCTTCATCCTTCTCCCGCCAAATAATACAACACGGTTCAGCAGGCCAATCAGCTCTGTCCGCTGTTTCTTTGTCAGAGTTCCATCTAACAACTCCTCATGATGCAGATCCGTCCACATGTCCGCCAATGGGCGCCAAGGCTCCATCATATCGTCAACCAAATTAAAATAATTTGCGCTATTGATATGATGAATCCCCAATACTGTATTGAATCCATGGGCGGCCAATAATTTCGCTAATGTAGAGCGGATAATGGTATAACCATAATTTAAGGCCGCATTGATGCCATCATCGCGCATACGAATAAAATCCGCACCATACATCAAACGAAAGAACATTTTAGCCCCGATCCCTTCGCAGTTTCCTTTATCCCCTGCCTCTACCTGCTGCGCTAATTGTCTTAAGCGATACAAGCGCTTCCTATCTTGACATTTAGCAATCATCAGGGCTTTGGCCTGATTGAGCAGCTTGGCCCGAACTACCTCAGCCCAAAGCGCCTCGCGAAAATCTTCGTCAATCAAAAGCTGAAGCTCCAGAATACGGTAAGGACGGTAATAGCCTGACTGCGGGCAGAGGATAGCCGTGGGCAGATGCTTTTCGTCACAAAAAAGGACATGCCCGCCTGCCCCCGTGATAGCCGTCACGAGGGCGGTACTCATGACCATTTGCGGGTTGTCAATCACCACGCAAAAAAGATCATCGATGGGAACACGTTTTTCTATCCCTTCACTTTGCAGGACGAGCCAATTTTCCCGCTTAATCAATCGTTCGCCGGTATGGATGATAAGGGTACGCTGCATTTGATTTCGCCCCCCTTATGCCCCAACAAATCTACGCTGTATTTCTTTATCACGCCTTTCGTTTTTACCGCAATCCTTATAGGATCCACTGCATTCCCACACTTAAAACAAAAGCGTTGTGCTTTGATTTCTGCTACCGAGCAATATGTCCCCCGTAAGTAGCACGCCCCTTTGCCATCAAAAGCTTCAACATAGTCCCCAGCAAACAAGTACATGATGTGCTTTTCGTACCCTGTCGGCGGTTCCTTCTCTTTTAGGTACAGCTTTTTATCCTTCTTCACAAGATCAATATACCGAATGCCTCGACAACGATTTGTCCCCTTGATATCTTGGTATATCTCCACACAATAATACTTTAATTTTCCCAGCATAGTATAATTATCCGCCGAAATCTGTTTCTTATGAAAATTACTGACGGCCTCCTTTACCACCGAAACTTTATGAACCACGGTGCCATTCGGTAAGGTAAACACAGTGCGCCCCTGCTCTTTCAGGTATTTTTCTATGGTATATTTTTTCTTTGTCCCATCCAATATCTGATGCAGCGTATCTTTCAATAAGCGATCATGCGAATAAAGTGTATTCAAATCCTCCTTCTCAATACCCAAAATTGACTGGCGCGAGATCTTATGCGGCACGCCGTCGATCTCTCGTACTTTGATCGGATTGGCATCTGCGATCGCCCCCCGATACCGACGTTCCGCTTTATGAGAAGTCAGTGGCATGTGCGGCGGGACGAGAAAATTTGCGCTATCTCCATAAAATTCCTTCATTTGGATGGCAAATCGCTCCGCGTCTTCATCATTAAAGCGAATATCGACTTCCTCACTCAACCGGCGCACAAAGGACGGAACCCGGTCATGACAACGCAGCAGGAAGCGTGTGTATTCCTCCGAAAAGCCATAATACGTTTTCATTTTCTGGACGGCTCGATCCATGTACTCAAGATATTCCGCACTTTCCTTCTTATGATACCGGCGGAAAATCTGCTGCAGCCGCATATTATCGGAAGCAATTTCAATATAAGCTGGCGTCAAATTCGCCAGTACCACGGCATCCACCGCATGATGAAGATTGCTCTTCCGCTCTTTCTTTCCTCCCCACGTTTTAGGATTCAGCCATGTCTTGCGAAATTTTGCCGTGATAACGCCACGAATGGCATGAACATGAATGGAGTTCTCCCCTTTCCCATCGGCGGCAAATTGTAAATAGCGTTGAAACAGATTAAACACATACTTGGTGATATAGCGCATATCATTGATATTGCGCGACTTCCACGCGTCAATTAGCTGTTGGACTTCAGGCTCAGTCGTATCCAAAGTATCTTGCAATAGATAGTCATATTTTCTTTTGCTCCACGGGCTGCTTTTTTTATTGAATATACCATTTACCCGTTCCAGGAAAGCGGCCTTTTGTGAGTCGGCCATGTACATCAGCGGTGTACGTTGTCCTTTCCGTTGATTTTCTCCCCACTTGACTAAAACCTTATTATTCAGCGTGTTATCAAGAATCAACGAATATGGGATGATGTGGTCAATTTCATAAGCGCCGTTCGGATCCAGCGCGTCTTTAAGATCAATGGCCTCACCGCTGTAGAGGCATTTCCCATCCTGCTCCTGATAGAGCCGATACCGTTCAACCTGTATCGGCTTGACCTTATCCGCCGCGCAGTGTAAATGCCCAGCAATCGCTTCCACCGCCTTATCCCTTTTCTTTTGATTGTCGTCATTCTGCTTTTTCCACTGCTCCCGATCCGCAAAACTGCGCCCCAAATCACGGCCTACCTCGACATTGATATATTCCGGCGCACCATAGAGACGGACAATGGCGTTCACCACCCGTCGCGCCTCGTTGATAGCGCGATACACAACCGGATTGTCCCGGATATCCTCATCTTTCTCCAGCAGCCGTGCCGGAAGCTGTGCATAACGCTCTCTTTGCGGAGCGGAAGTTTCGTTTTCTTCTTTTATCCGCCGCGCTTGAAAATCGCCGTATATCTCGCCGGCCATAAAAGCTTCAATCGCATCATGCATGTAATGATAGGAACAAGCGGAAGCCCCGCTGAAAGAAGTACCGGCCAATTCCTTACGGAAACCTTGATTCCCCTCTATGGTCGTCCCGGTAAAAAGCTTCTTGAGCTCGTCGTCTCGGTACCGCGGCGTTTTGTATTTTGCCAACACTTCCCCAATCTGATGGAGAAGCGGCGGATCTTCCATGCTTAAAGGATTATCCCCCAACAGGGACGTCCAGGCGATGCCCGCTTTTTCGGCAATCCGTTTCATAGGGCGTAAAAATTTAATGGCTTTTCCCAGCGCTGTTTCGTCAAGATAAGCGCTTTTGAACAAGTATACTTGATGCTTTTTCAAGATGGCTTTGGCCATCGTAAGATTCATATTCCCGTCCCGAAGCGTGGTCTCCACAATCTCCCGCGCCGCCGGGGAGGGAAGTCCCGAGCTCCCGTCCTTACCTTGATACCGATACTGGGATAAAGCATTCGTGACCGCATAAATATCCGCCAATACCGTATTGCGAAACCCTCTTCGTTCCGTCGGATAGAAGGGGCACATCCCCAACTTATCCAAGAAACCCGTATAGCGTCGTGTTGGATCATTCTTATTGCCCGGCCCATCTTCAAAAAAGCGCTGTGCAAAAATGATGGACGGAATGATTTCCCGCACCGACGCCGACAACTCCTGATAAAAACGCCCCTGCTGCGCCAAAATCTTTTTCGTTTCATCCTCAACATGACAACGGCGAATGAGCCGCAGAACGCCTCGGTGCGACCGATTGCGAAAATCCACTTGGCCAGCATCATTACGGCAATGTTTCCATAAATATTCTGAAATGGTGCGGCAGCCGCTGGCGGCAAAATCCCGATCAAAGTCCTGCGCCGCTTTTTTATTTACTCGCTTTTCTTTCTCATCTTCCAAATTATCCGCATCGGAAAAAACATCGCTGTCTGCCTCATAAAAATCACGGTAGCCACGATGATTCGCACTATGCAAAAGGATCTGCAAAAGTTCCGTTGGGCGCACCTTTTCCTCCAACGCCCGAACCTTTAACGAAAAAATATCTTGACAGGGTGCTTTTCCCATCTCCTCAATCTCTCGCCGCGTCAAAAGCCCTAATTTGATAAAATATTCCTTCAGGCGTTCCTTGCGCCATTTACGCCGCCGCTCCAGCCGCCGCACGCCGCGAAAGGCTCGGCGTTCCTGACTTGTGCGCGCTCGTCCGTCATTCAATTCCCCGGATACGAAAATCCGCGAACCGAAATCTTCAATCCGGGCATCCTTACGGTTCGTATAAGAGATGACCGCCCACCCCACCGAGCCAATCCCAATGTCCAACCCAATGCGAAATTTTCGCTCTCCCATTTTTCATTTCCCCCTTGCTTTTTTGATCATTTTCCTTTATGATAGAGAAGAACTTAGACGTGATGATATCCGCTTATCAATATCCATCAGTGTGTATAGGCTCGGTAAACGTATCCGTTTATCAATATCCATCAGTGTTCTAAGATAAGACTCTGTCTTCGGGCAGCGGGTCGTGGGGTATGGCGGTAACCCGTTAATCCGCCTTCGTAAATGGCGCCATTGCCGAGAGGCAATGGCTTTTTATTTTATAAATTTTCTATTAAAATTTTATTTCGCCGCGCCGGGAAATTCTCCTGCAAAAAAGGTTTGTTACGGCCACATCTGTTATTCCGGCCTTTTCGGCGCACAAACAAAAACGCTTTCCGTTGTACTTCTCCACAACAGAAAGCGTTTTTCTATGTACTGTATGATCCGCAAGAGGATCCGATTCTGCGCCACCCTCCCACACGCCTATCGGGGACGCGTTTTTCGCTTGCTCTGCAAATAGTCGTCAATCGCCGCGGCAGCTTTTTTCCCGGCTCCCATAGCTAAGATGACGGTGGCCGCGCCGGTGACGATGTCGCCGCCGGCGAAGACGCCGGGTTTAGTGGTGGCGCAGGTGTTGGGATCGGCGATGATGTTGCCCCGGGGATTTGTCTCCATGCCCGGTGTGGTGGATGCGACGATGGGATTGGGGCCTTGGCCGATGGCCATGACGACGGTATCCGCCAGAAGCTCCGCTTCGGATCCGGGTACCGCCACCGGACGGCGGCGACCCGAATCGTCCGGCTCGCCTAACTCCATGCGGACACATTGAAGCGCCCGCACCCATCCCTCTCCGTCGCCAAGAACAGCCACGGGATTATGGAGGAGCCGAAACTCGATGCCCTCTTCTTTAGCGTGGTGCACTTCCTCTTTCCGCGCCGGAAGCTCCTCTTCCCCCCGCCGGTAGACGATAGAGACCTTAGCCGCGCCTAAGCGCAGCGCGGTACGGGCCGCATCCATGGCCACGTTGCCGCCTCCCACCACCGCCACATTTTGCCCCACGCGAAGGGGGGTGCCATACTCGGGGAAACGATAGGCTTTCATGAGGTTGCAGCGGGTCAAAAATTCATTGGCGGAATAAACGCCGTTGAGGTTTTCCCCGGGAATGCCCATGAAGTGCGGCAGTCCCGCCCCGGTGCCGACAAAGACGGCGTCGAACCCTTCTTCCGTCAAAAGCTCGTCCACCGTGTAGAGCTGCCCCACGACGGTGTTCAGCTCGATGTCGACCCCAAGCGCTTTTAGAGCGTCAATCTCTTTTTCGACAATCCCTTCCTTGGGCAGGCGAAATTCGGGGATGCCGTAGGACAGTACGCCCCCCGCCGTGTGCAGCGCCTCAAAAACGGTGACGCGATAACCCCGCCGCGCCAATTCGCCCGCCGCCGAGAGGCCCGCCGGCCCGGCCCCGATGACGGCCACCCGCTGGGCGTCGTCTGCGTACGTTATCGGCCGGATCGTTTTCTCCCGCGCCAAGTCCCAATCGGCGGCAAAGCGTTCCAGCCGTCCAATGGCAACGGCCTCCCCGCGCTTCGCTAAGACGCAGTTTTTTTCGCACTGGTTCTCCTGGGGACAGACGCGCCCACAGACCGCGGGGAGCGCGTTCGTCTCCTTGATGACGGCGATGGCTCCCGCGTAATCGCGGACCTTGATTCGGTCAATGAACCTGGGAATATCGACCCCCACGGGACATCCCTGGCGGCACAAAGGAACCTTACAGTGCAGACAGCGCTCGGCCTCGGCCACGGCGGTTTCTTCGTCGTAGCCCAGCGCCACCTCGTCGAAGTTCTGGGCGCGAACCGCCGGATCCTGCTCCGGCATGGGATGTTTCTTCAAGGACAACGCCATACCCGTCACCTCCCCAGCCCGATCCGGCAAACATGCGCCCGAGCCGCCGCTTCCATCTCCCGATACATGCCTTGCCTCGCGGAAAGCTGCGCAAAATCCACGACGGCGCCGTCAAACTCCGGCCCGTCGACGCAGGCAAATTTCGTTTTGCCCCCCACTTCGACGCGGCAGCCGCCGCACATGCCGGTTCCGTCCACCATGACGGGATTCAGGCTGACGATGGTCTTAACGCCCCATGGCCGCGCCGTTTCCACCACATTTTTCATCATGACCACCGGCCCGATGGCGTATATGAGGTCGATCTTTTCTCCCCGCTCAAAGAGCTGCGTCAGCGCCGTGGTAACAAAGCCCTCGATCCCATAGGAACCGTCGTTTGTCGTAACGAGTACCTCGTCACTGACCGCCCGCATTTCTTCTTCCATAATGAGAATGTCCCGGCTTTTTGCCCCCAAGATGGAAATGATCCGATTCCCGGCCTCCTTCATGCCCCGGGCAATGGGGTACACCGGCGCGATGCCAATACCGCCGCCAACGCAGACGACGGTTCCTATTCCGGCGGCGATGTGAGAGGGCTGTCCCAATGGCCCCACCAAATCAAGGAGGGCGTCCCCTTCTTCCATGCGCGCCAAAAGTTCCGTCGAAGCGCCTACCACCTGAAAAATCAAGGTGATACTTCCTTTATCCTGATCGAAATCCGCTACCGTCAGCGGGATGCGCTCTCCCCGTTCATCGGTGCGCAAAATGACAAACTGCCCCGGCTGCGTCTTTCTTGCCAGCCGGGGCGCCTCGATCTCATAGCGGTAAATCCCCGACGACAGACACTCTTTTTTCCGTATCGTAAACATCGCGCCATCGCCTCCTTTTGCCGCCCGGCGCGTTACGCAAAAACGCCCGTCAAATACGCCGTCAAATCCGTTCGGATGGGCATGAGATAGACGCTGTCTCCCCGGCTTTGGGCGAAGGCCTGCACCTCCCGGGCGAAATCAACGCTCCACGCCAAGGTCGCCGCAAAATTTTTCGGGAACACCACATGATTTTTCAGCTCCCAATAGCTTTTCGCCCGCTCCGACTCGACGGGAGATACCCCCCAATAGACTTCCAGCCCCTCTAACATATCGGCGTACATCGCCAAGAGCCGCAGATCGAAAAACGGCTGGGTGAAAAAACCTGCCGCCCCGGCCTGCAATTTTCGACGAATCCGATACTGCTCCTGCTGCATACTGCCCCGATACTGATCGATTCCGGCATACACCCGAATTTCCGGCAATTCTTCCCGAAATTTCCGAATGACATCCGTCGTCACCGTCGGATAAACGGTATGGGTCATATCCTGCGGAGGATCGCCCTCGATGATCAAAACTTCTTTGATCTGGTTTTGGCGCAGGTACTCTCCCATGGAGAGCGGCCGTTCCAAATCCACGTCCATCGCCCGAATATGGGGCATCGCCGTCGGAAAATATTGCTGTGCCAGCGCCGCCCCCTCCCAACTGCGCGTGGGGAACCGCAAGAGGTCGGGGATATTGATCAGATCAATGGCAAAACCGCTCTCCTTGAGCACCGCCAATTCATCCCGCAAAGCGTCCCGCGGCACCAGCTCTACCGATATGCGTTTCATGATCTTGCCTCCTCAAAAGAGCCCGGTGATCCGGCCGTCTTCTGTGATGTCCATGTTTTCCGCCGCCGGATGCTTCGGCAGTCCCGGCATCGTCAAAATATCGCCGGTGAGCGCTACGATGAACCCCGCCCCGGCGGAGAGGCGCAGTTCCCGAACCGTGATCCGAAACCCTTGGGGGCGTCCCAACTTCGCCGGATCATCGGACAGAGAATATTGGGTTTTCGCCATACAGACAGGCAGTTTATCCATCCCCAGCCCCTCGATCTCTTCCATCGTCCGACGCGCCGCGGCGGTAAAGTCCACCCCTTCCGCTCCGTAAATCTTTCGCGCAATCGCTTCAATCTTCGCCGGGATACTTTCCTCCACCTGATAAAGAAGGCGGAAATCCGCGCCCTTTTCCATTGCCGCCGCGACCTTTTCCGCGAGCAAGAGGCCGCCTTTTCCCCCTTTCGCCCAAACTTCGGAGAGGGCTACCGCCGCGCCGAGAGCTTGACACTTTTTCTCCACGAAGGCCAACTCCTCCGGCGTATCCGTGGGAAATACATTCACCGCCACCACGGCGGGAAGCCCGAAAGCGTGGATATTCGCAATGTGCTTCAAGAGATTGTCCATTCCCCTTTGCAGAGCCTTTTCATCGACCTGCGCCAGCGCCTCTTTCGGCATGCCGCCGTGCATTTTGAGCGCCCGCACCGTAGCCACGATAACCACGGCATCCGGATGGAATCCGGCGAAGCGGCATTTGATATCCAAGAACTTTTCCGCCCCCAAGTCCGCACCGAATCCCGCTTCGGTGACGACGTAATCGGCGAACTTCAAAGCGAATTTCGTCGCCATGATACTGTTGCAGCCGTGGGCGATATTAGCGAAGGGGCCGCCGTGGATGAATGCCGGCGTGCCTTCCAGCGTCTGTACCAGATTCGGCTTGATGGCGTCCTTGAAGAGGAGAGCCAAGGCGCCCGTAACGCCTAATTCCTTCGCCCGGACGGCCCGCCCTTCGAAGGTATAGGCCACCACGATCTCCCCTAAGCGCCGCTTCATATCTTCTAACCCGTCGGCGAGGCAGAGAATGGCCATCATCTCCGAGGCCACGGTGATATCAAAGCCGGTCTCACGAGGAACGCCATGGGCTTTGCCTCCCAACCCGATGACCACATGGCGCAGCGCCCGATCGTTGAGGTCCAGTACCCGCTTCCAGACCACCCGACGCGGGTCAATCTGGAGCGCGTTCCCCTGCTGCAAATGATTGTCCACCACCGCCGCCAAGAGATTATGCGCCGTGGTGACCGCATGAAAATCCCCGGTGAAATGCAGATTGATGTCCTCCATGGGAATGACCTGCGCGTACCCGCCGCCGGCGGCGCCGCCCTTGAGGCCAAAACACGGCCCTAAGGACGGCTCCCGCAGCGCCACCGCCGCCTTTTTCCCCTGCTGTCGGAAAGCGTCCGCCAAGCCGACGCTGGTGGTGGTCTTTCCTTCCCCCGCGGGGGTGGGATTGATGGCCGTCACCAGCACCAATTTCCCATTGGGGCGGTCTTTGACCTTTTCCCACGCCGCTGACGCAATTTTCGCTTTGTAACGGCCGTAAGGCTCGATCTCATCCTCCGTCAAGCCTAGTTCTGCCGCGATCTCTCCGATGGGCTGCATCGTCGCTTCCTGGGCGATCTCCACATCCGATTTCATGTTTCAGCCTCCTCGTCCTATATTCCCTATTCACACATTTTCTATATATGCCGCGCCTATTTCTCTATTTGACGCTGCGCCGCTGCTACCGTGTTCTGCATGAGCATGGCGATGGTCAAAAGCCCCACGCCCCCCGGCACCGGCGTGATGGCTCCCGCCACCTCTTTCACCGCCTCAAAATCCACGTCGCCCACTAACTTTTTCGGCGCGACGCGGTTGATCCCCACGTCAATCACTGTAGCGCCGGGCTTCACCATATCAGCGGTAACAAAATTCGGCCTTCCTACGGCCGCCACCAAAATATCCGCTTCCCGGGCGATGGCAGCAATATCCTTCGTATGAGAGTGGCAAACCGTGACCGTGGCATTTTTCGCCAAGAGCAGCGCCATCATGGGCTTGCCCACGATATTGCTGCGGCCTAAGATCACCGCCCGCGCTCCATCGATGGGGATGTCCGCCAATTCCAACATGCGAAGGCACCCCGCCGGCGTGCAGGGCGCCAGAGACGGCTCCCCTATCGACAACCGCCCCACATTCACCGGGTGAAAGCCGTCCACGTCCTTTTCCGGGGCAATGCGATTCAAAACCTCCGGTTCCGCCGCAGTTAAGGACCCGGGCAAGGGAAGCTGAATTAAAATGCCATGCACCCGGTCATCGGCGTTGAGGGCATCAATTTTAGCCAGCAACTCTTCCTTCGTTGTCTCCGCCGGGAGCTCCACCGCTGCCGAATACAGCCCCAATTCTTCGCAGGCACGGTGCTTATTGCGCACATACACCTCCGAGGCCGGATCATGGCCCACAATGACGACCGCCAAGCCCGGGCGGACGCCGGTACGCCGCATCAGCGCCTCCGCCTGCCGTTTCGCGTCTTCCCTAATGCGCTGGGCAAATTCTTTCCCCGATAAAATTCTTGCCGTCATATCCGCCACTCCATTTCATCTCGATGGAAAAATCAAAAATAAAAGCTGGCCGCCGTACAGAGAAACATCGCCACGGCAACAATCCCGTTGCGCATGAAATACCTTTGCGTCAGCCAGCGAAACTGCCGAATATCCACGATGCTGTGCTGATAAAAAAGCGTCGCCGCCGCAATGAACACCCCGATGTAGTAAGGGAACGCCAAGTGCAGAAGCGCTCCTAAGGCGGTGAAGCAAAGGATACAAAGGAAGTGCCCGATCCGGGCCAAGGCCACCGCCTGTGCTGCCCCCACTTCCGTGGCCAAGGAATGAAGCCCATGGGTGCGGTCAAAAGCTTCGTCCTGCACGCCGTAAATCACATCAAAAGCGCCGATCCAAATGCCCACCGCCGAGCACAAGAGCAGCATGGGGGGATCAATTTGCCCCCCCGCCGCCATCCAGCCCCCCGCCGGTGCCATGGCGATGGCGACGCCCAAGACGGCATGGCAGAGGCCCGTCAGACGCTTCATGAAGGGATACACCACGAAGGGCAGCGCCGCCAACGGCAAGAGGCGCAAACAAACGGGCGGCAGCTTGGCCACCGCGTAAAGGCAGAGGGCCAGGCTCATCGCGATGAGAAGCAGTGCTTCTCCCTTCGTCACTGCCCCCCTCACCATGGGGCGCTTCGTAAAGCGGGGATGTACCTTATCGTATTTGAGATCGACGAAATTATCAATGGCCAGCGCTGCGCTCCGCGCCCCCGTAACGGCCAGCGTAATCCAGAGAAGCGTTCCCCAGCCGGGGTGTCCCTTCGCCGCCAAAAAAGCCCCCATGTAGGCAAAGGGAAGGTCAAACACGGTATGATGAAGGGCGATGTTTTCTATATGCGCCTGAACTTTTTCCCTCATGCAAAAAGTTCCTTCCAGCGTCGGGTGACCCGATCGCGTATGTCATCGGTCATGACGATCTCATTCGGCCACTCCCGGGCATGTCCCTCTTCCGGCCACGTCCGCGTAGCGTCGATGCCAAGCTTCGTTCCCCACTTCGGCATGGGGGAGGAATGATCTAAAACGTCTAACGGTCCGTCTGTCAGCACCAAATCCTGCCGGGCGTCGATGTTATTGAAGACCCGCCACCAGACTTCCTTTTCGTCCTGCACGTTGACGTGGGCATCCACCACGATGATCATTTTCGTGAACATCATCTGCCCCATCCCCCAGATGGCCTGCATGACCTTTTTCGCCTGCTGGGGATACGATTTTTTGATGGACACCATGGCGCAGTTATGGAACACCCCCGCCAAAGGAAGATTGATGTCTACGATCTCGGGGATCATCTGCTGCAAAAGAGGGAGAAAGATCCGCTCTGTCGCCTTGGCGAGGTAGCAGTCTTCCATGGGGGGACGGCCCACTACCGTAGCGGCGTAGATGGGATGGCGGCGATGGGTCACGCAGGTGACGTGGAACACCGGATAATCGTCCGCTAAAGAATAATACCCGGTGTGATCGCCGAAGGGACCTTCCCGGCGACGCTCATCGATATCCACATAGCCTTCCAGCACGATCTCGCTGGTGGCCGGAACTTCAAGGTCAACGGTCACGCATTTCGTCAGCTCCACCGACTTATGGCGCAGGAAGCCGGCGAAGACCATTTCGTCGATATCGCGGGGCAAGGGCGCTGTCGCCGCGTACGTCACCGCCGGATCCGTGCCGATGGCCACAGCCGCCTCCAGCCGGGTCATGCCCTTCGCCTTGGCCGCCCGATAGTTCTCCGCCCCATTCTTATGAATGTGCCAGTGCATCCCCGTAGTGGTCGCGTCGTATTTTTGCAGCCGGTACATGCCGACGTTGCGCTTATCCGTCTCAGGGTTTTTCGTAAAGACCAAGGGCAGCGTCACGAAGGGGCCGCCGTCCTCCGGCCAGCATTTCAAAATCGGCAGGATATCCAGCGACGGATGGTCCTTTTCGATCACTTCCTGACAGGGGGCGTGGCTCACATATTTTGGGAAATTGATGGCCTTCCGCGCCATAGGAATGAGGGAAACAATATCCATCTTATGGGAGAAGGAAATATAGGGAAGGCGCATGAGAGCGCGAATTTCCTCGGCGATATCATCTAATTTTTCCACGCCCAAGGCCAAAGCCATCCGCTCGTAGCTCCCGAAAGCGTTCATCAGAACGGGCATATCGTACCCCCGAACGTTTTCAAAGAGGAGCGCCACGTTATCCGATCCGGTCATTTTGGACACCCGATCAGTGATCTCCGTGATCTCCAGCTCCGCCTCCACCTCGGCCTTGACGCGCCGGAGCTGGCCACGCGCTTCCAAGGCGGCGATGAATTCCCGCAAATCTTTGTACGCCAACAGGACTTCCCCCTTATTTCCCCATGATAAACCGCACCGTGACGTAACTGATCTCATACAGAACAATGAGGGGCACAGCGATCATAGACTGATTGAAAATATCCGGTGTGGGCGACACAATGGCCCCCACCACGAAAGATAATAAAATGACCAGCCGCTGCTTGCGGCGCAAGAAATCCGACCCGATGAAGCCTAACTTGGCAAAGACGATGATGAACAGGGGCAGCTCGAAAACCGCCCCGAAGGGCAATACGAAAGATAAAACGAAATCAAAATACTGGTGCAGCGTGAACATCGGCTGCAAATTCTCCGTGCTGAATCCCACGAAAAATTTGATGGCTGCCGGCAGCGCCAAAAAGAAAGCGAAAGCCAGTCCAGCGAAAAACAGCAGCACCGATGAGGGCACCAAGACCCCGACGACGGTGCGCTCCCGGATCGTCAGGGCCGGCAGCACGAATTTCCAGAGCTGGTAAAACACCACCGGCAGCGCCAAAAGGAACCCCGCCGCCAGCGCAATCTTCAAATAGGTAAAGAAGGCTTCTGCCGGCTGCAGATAATAGAGGCGTCCCGTGGGCATCGTAATGTAGCCCATGATGTCTTCAATGTAGTAATAGGCCACGCTGGAGCCGATTCCAATGGCGATCAAAGAGCGAATGATCCGCTGACGAAGCTCCTCCAAATGGCGGACGAGAGACATATTGCCTTCTACCGTCTCATTTTCCTCCGACATCCCCAAATCCGGCGCCGCCTCCCGCACCCCATCCGTTTTCTCCGCCGACGGCAAAGGAGCCGCTGCATCAGCCTTATTTTCCCCTGCCGGAGAAGAAACCGCCGCCTCGTCCGGCGGCGGTTCCTCCGACGCCTGAGAACGCGCCGCACCTATCTCGGCTTCGCTTCCCTCCGGCAGCGCATCCTTTTCCTTATCTTCGGCCATGGGCAAACGCTCCCTTACGCTTTGTCATCATGGCTCGTTTTCTCTTCCCCCGCCCGCGGGGCGGGACGTTCCTCCCCTGCGCCAGAGGTCGCCCGCTTAAATTCGTTAAGGCTCTTGCCGATGGCCCGGCCTACCTCCGGTAATTTTCCCGGGCCGAACACCACCAGCCCGATGATCAGGATAAGGATTAATTCTGGCACACCAATCCCAAACATAACACTCTCCTCCTCAAAAATCCCGCCGGCTGATATAATCCGCCGCCTGTATAAACGTCTCCCGAATCGCTGCCGGGATGTAAGTCGGCAGCGCCTCCTTCGCTCGCTGAATCTGCACCTCTGCCCGCGCCCGGGCAAAAGTCACGCCGTCGGACGCCCGCACGATGGATAGCGCGCGCTGTACCATCGCTTCCGACATCTGCCGATCCCGCAGGATGGCCACCAACTCTTCCCGATGGGGACTCATCTTCAGCGCCCGGATCACCGGCAGTGTCACCACCCC
>CAJPQU010000027.1 GCA_905372875.1 uncultured Schwartzia sp.
GTGGTGGTGGCCGAAGCGCAGAGTGCCGGGCGGGGGCGTCTATCTCGAGGCTGGTTCTCCCCCAAGGGGAAGGGGATCTGGTTCTCCCTCATTTTGCGGCCCTGTTTTCTGCCCCAGGAAGCGCCCAAATGCACCCTGATGGCGGCGGTGGCCATCGTTCGGGCCATGCGGAAATTCGGCCCCGAAGTCGCCATTAAGTGGCCCAACGACATCCTCTACCGGGGGAAAAAATTGGTGGGCATCCTGACGGAAATGAGCGCCGAGATGGAGCGGATCAATTACATCGTCATCGGCGCGGGCATCAACGTGAATACCCAGCCGGAGGATTTCCCCGACGATCTTCGGGAGACCGCCACGTCCCTCTCCATCATCAAGGGGGAGCCGGTGTCCAGGCTGAAGCTCTTCGTGGAGATTCTGACGGCCATGGAAGAACTTTACCTCGACGTAGAGATGAACGGCTTTGCGTCTGTCCTGCGGGAGTGGCGGAAATACGCCGTCACCTTGGGACAGGAGGTCAATGTCATCAGCGTCAACGAGACCTTCAGCGGTACGGCGGTAGACATCGACGAAGACGGCGCGCTCCTCATCGACACGGGGGCAGGATACCGACGGGTTTTGGCGGGGGACGTTTCCATCCGCCCGCGGCAGAAATGAGCCGCCAAAAAATCCCCGCTGCGGCGGGAATGGAGGCAGACCATGCTCTTAGTGTTTGATATCGGCAACAGCAACATTGTGCTCGGTACCTACGAAGGGAAGAAGCTCCTGCGCCACTGGCGCATTTCCACCGACCGGCAAAAGACCGGCGATGAGTACGGTATGCTCATCAACAACCTGTTTCGCTTTCAGGGCATCCGCATGTCGGATGTCACGGCCATCATTATTTCTTCGGTGGTGCCGCCCCTCGTGGTGCCGCTGGCGAAGATGTGCGAGCGCTATTTCCGCCTGCGTCCCCTCATCGTGGGGCCGGGGATCAAGACGGGCATCAAGCTGAAGTACGAAAATCCCCGGGAGATCGGCGCGGATCGTATCGTGAACTCGGTGGGGGCTTACGAGCAGTTCGGCGGGCCTCTCATCGTCGTGGACATCGGCACCGCTACCACCTTTGATATCGTGGCGGAAAACGGCGACTATTTAGGCGGCGTCATCGCCCCGGGCATCGGGATCTCCAGCGAAGCGCTCTTTCAGCGGGCGGCTCAGCTTCCCCGGGTGGCACTGGTGACGCCCCGCACCATCATCTGCCGCAATACCGTCAACGCCATGCAGGCGGGGGTAATTTTCGGCTTCGTGGGGCAGATCGACGAGATCGTCCGCCGGATCAAGGCGGAGATGAAGCAGGACATGCGGGTCATCGCCACCGGCGGTATGGCAAAGATGATCTCCCGGGAATCGAAAACCATCGACAAGGTGGACAATTTCCTCACCCTGACGGGGCTGCGGGTGCTTTACGAACGCAATCAGCCGGAGGCCAAGACGCCGTGAGAATCGGGACGATGGAGTTTCCCGTTCCCGTTTTTCTGGCTCCTATGGCCGGGGTGACGGATACTCCCTACTGTATTTTGGCCCGGGAGATGGGCTGCGCGTTGGTCTTTTCTGAAATGGTGAGCGTTTTGGGCATCCATTTTCGCGGCGCGGCGACCCTCGCCATGCTGCAAACAGTGCCTGAGGAACGGCCGCTGGCCCTGCAGCTTTTCGGCGCGTCGCCGGAGCGGGCGGCGGAGGCGGCCGCCTATGTGGAAAGCCTCGGCACGGCGGACATCATCGATTTTAACATGGGCTGTCCCGCGCCGAAAATTGTGCGGGGCGGAGCCGGGGCGGCGCTGCTCCGGGATCCGGCATTGGCAGAGAGAATCCTCTCTGCTATTCGCCGGGCGGTAAAGCTTCCTCTCACGGTGAAGATGCGCATCGGCTGGGACGCCGATCACATCAACGCCGTGGAGATGGCTCAGCGGGCCGAAGCGGCGGGGGTGGACGCCATCGCCGTCCATGGCCGCACCCGGGAACAATATTACAGCGGACACGCCGACTGGAGCGTCATTCGCGACGTGAAGGAGGCGGTGAAGATTCCCGTCATCGCCAACGGCGACATCCGCACCACCGGCGATCTGGTCCGCGTACAGCGGGAGACCGGGGCGGACGGCGTCATGATCGGCCGGGCGGCCCAAGGGAATCCGTGGATCTTCCGCACCTTTCGCGCCTTTTTGACTACGGGAGAGAAACCGCCCCCCCCTACCATCAAAGAGCGGGGGGCACTCATCCTGCGCCACCTGGACATGCTCATCGCCTATAAGGGAAGCTACATCGGCGCGCGGGAGATGCGAAAGCACGCCACTTGGTACACCAAAGGGCTGCCCGGCGGAGCGGCGCTGCGGGAAGCCTTCAACCGCGCCGAGGGTCGGGAAGACTTCGCCGCCGTGGTGGAAAGAATGGAGCGGTTGTCCCACTGAATAGAACTTCGGCCGTCAACGATCAGCGATCTTGAACGTACCTCCGCTATTTCCCCATCGGAGGTGAAATACGCAGGGTGGGCGGCATGTTGTCTACAAGAAGAAGTTTTTCATGGGCAATAGGAAAGGGAGGATATGAATGCCAACGAAGAAGAAAGATGCCAAGAGTGCGGTGAAAGCGAAGATAAGAAAGGCCGCCGCTGGGGCAGGCAGGAAAGAATCTGTCTGGCTCAGCTACACGAAGGCGGAGAAAAAGGAATTAGAGACCATCGCCCAGGGGTATCGACGCTTTTTGACGACCTGCAAAACGGAACGGGAAAGCGTCATCGAGACGGTACGGCAGGCGGAAGCGGCGGGCTATGAAGAGTTAGGGAAGGCCACGCGCCACGGAAAGAAGCTGCGCCCCGGGGCGAAGGTTTACACCGTGGGCATGAAAAAGACCGTGGCTCTCTTTCACCTTGGCCAAGCACCGCTTTCGGGGGGACTTTCCATCTTAGGGGCGCATATCGACAGCTGCCGCCTTGATCTCAAGCAAAATCCCCTCTACGAGGACGGCAATTTAGCCTTTTTCGATACCCATTACTACGGCGGGATCAAGAAGTATCAGTGGGTGGCGATCCCCTTGGCGTTCCACGGCGTCATCGTCAAAAAGGACGGCACCACGGTGAACGTGACCTTGGGGGAAAGGGAAGAGGATCCCGTCTTTTGCGTCACCGATCTGCTCATTCACCTGGCACAGGAACAGATGGCGAAAAAAGCCGACAAGGTGGTGGAAGGGGAAAATTTGGACATCTTAGTGGGGTCCCTGCCTTTGGCCGGAAAGGACAAAGACGCGGTGAAGGCCGGGGTGCTGTCCCTGCTCAAGGAACAGTACGGCATGGAGGAAGAGGACTTCCAGTCGGCGGAGCTGTCCCTGGTTCCGGCGGGAAAAGCCCGGGAACTGGGATTTGACCGCAGCCTCATCTTAGGCTATGGCCAGGACGATCGGGTCTGCGCCTACACTTCGCTGGCGGCTATGTTAGCCATGGATACCGTGGTTCGCCCGGCTTGCTGCCTCTTAGTGGACAAAGAAGAAATCGGCAGCGTGGGGGCCACGGGGATGCAGTCCCGCTTCTTCGAAAACAGTCTGGCGGAACTCTTGGCAGCTACCGGCGCTTACGACGAGCTGACGTTGCGCCGGGCACTGGCCAACTCCAAGATGCTCTCCTCTGATGTCAGCTCCGCTTACGATCCTCTCTACGCCAGCGCTTTCGATAAGAAGAACGTGGCTTACTTAGGGGGCGGGCTGGTGCTCAATAAATTCACCGGTGCCCGGGGGAAATCCGGCTCCAATGACGCTAACGCCGAATACATCGCCGAGCTTCGGGCCATGTTCGAAAAGCATCGCGTTCGCTTCCAGACCGCTGAACTGGGCCGGGTAGACTTGGGGGGCGGCGGCACCATCGCCTATATCCTGTCCCTCTACGGGATGCAGGTCATCGACTGCGGCGTCGCCGTCAGCTCCATGCACGCCCCCTGGGAAGTTACCAGCAAAGTGGATGTCTACGAAGTTACCAAGGGCTACAAAGCCTTCCTCAAAGAAGCCTGAGCGCATATAAAAACCTGTGGCCGGTCACAACATAGCGTGACCGGCCACAGGTTTTTTACCGGTGTGTCGAAGGGGTTCTTGCGTCCTGTCAAATGCCATGGCATGTTGCAGGAATGGCCGATGTTATTTTTGGTAATGCGTGCGGCAAGATATGATGTAGAGGACGCCATTTTCTATGCGGAAAATGAAGCGATGCTCCTTGTCGATGCGCTTGCTCCAACAGCCTTGATATTTCTTTTCCTTCAGCGGTTCAGGCTTCCCTATGCCCCCATAGCCGTTTTGCAGCGTATCTTTTAGTAATTGGTCAATGCGATCAAGTTTTTTCCACTGTTTCGTGTCCTTCCAATAGGTGATGTCTCCTAACGCCTGTGGAGAAAACTTGAACTTATCGACCTTCATGGATAAAGGCCTCCCATTCGTCCATGGTCATCTCTATGCCCTTCCCTTCGTCCAATTCCTTGAGCGACTTCTCTAAATGAGCGAGATTGGCCTCGTTGTAAAAGGGATCGGGTTTAGCGAGTTTGATGCGAAAAGGGATGCCCCGTTCCTGCGTTACCTTGGCGGCAAACATGGTAAAGGCTGCCGTCAGCGTCAATCCCATTTCTTTGCAGATTTCTTCCATTCTTGTTTTCAGCTTCTCGTCCATGCGAAAACTGACCATTGCTTGTGCCATGTTGTTTACTCCTCTCGAAAATTTTATTATTTTTACTATATCATGATATAAAAAAATGTCAATTGTTATCGAGGGAAGCATATTGAAAACATTTGAAGGCTGATAAACTATCCCAATGGCTTATTTATCTCCGTATGGAGAATAGCAATCCCATGTGAAAGAGGCCGCGCCTGGTTGGGTGCGGCCTCTTTGGCATGCAGTTGTCAATTTCTTAATCAGGTGAGATCCCGCGGTACCATGTCCTCGTCGTGCAGGGTGCCGTCCTTGGCCCGTTGGGCAAATTCGGCTGTGGCGGTGAAGAGAACGTCGCTGGAGCTGTTGAGAGCCGTTTCGCAGGAATCCTGTAAGACGCCGATGATGAAGCCGACGCCCACCACCTGCATGGCGATGTCGTTATCGATGCCGAAGGAGGCACAGGCCACCGGGATGAGGAGCAGCGAACCGCCCGCCACGCCGGAGGCACCGCAGGCGCCGATGGTGGAGATGATAGAGAGGAGAAGCGCCGTGGGCATATCGACGGCAATCCCCAAGGTGTGCGCTGCTGCCAGAGAAAGGACGGCGATAGTGATGGCCGCGCCCGCCATGTTGATGGTGGCGCCCAGGGGGATGGAGATGGTGTAGGTGTCCGGGTTCAGCCCTAAGCGTTTGCAGAGGGAGAGATTGACCGGGATATTCGCCGCCGAGCTGCGGGTGAAGAAGGCGTAGAGGCCGCTTTCCCGAAGAGTCGCCATGACCAAGGGATAGGGATTGCGTCTGAGTTTCAAAAATACGATGGCCGGGTTCATGATGAGGGCCACGGAGAAGAATGCGCCCAAGAGCACCGCCAAGAGCTGGGCGTAGCCAACTAAAGCTGCGATGCCGTTTGTCCCCACGGCATCTGCTACCAGCCCCATGATCCCGAAGGGAGCGAAGCGGATGATCCACTTGACCACCTGGGTGACAGCGTTGGCGATATCTTGGAGAAAGCTTTTCGTGGAATCGTTCGCGGCGTGGAGCGCGATCCCCAGCAGCACCGCCCAGGATAAGATGCCGATGTAATTGGCGCTTGCAATGGCGTGGAGAGGGTTATCCACTACGTTCATGATGAGATTTTTCAGGACCTCCACGATGCCCGATGGGGGCGCGATCTTGGCGTCCGCGATCTGCAGGTGCAGCGTCGTGGGGAAGAGAAAAGAGGCTGAGACGGCCACCAGAGACGCCAAAAATGTGCCCACGACATACAGCCCCACGATGGGCTTCATGGCGTCGCTGGCATCGGCGTTCTTCTGGGCCATGGCGTTCATGACTAAAACGAAGACGAGGACCGGTGCAACACCCTTCAGGGCTTTGACGAAAAGATCGCCTAAGATGGCGACCACCGGGACGAGAGCCGGCGCCGTCAGCGCGATGATGATACCGATGAGAAGACCGATGGCGATGAGCTTGATGAGGGCGGTCTCCTCGTATTTTTTTCCAATCGTTCCGAACAAAACAATATCCTCCCTTAACAGTAATGATGAGAACTATGTAAACCACGTAAGTTAGTATACATGGTTTCGAAAGCGAGCGCAAGGGAAACAAAACGTGACAAAATCACTCGACAGTAAGGCGGCGGAACGGCTATAATGAAACTATCGGAATCGCAGAGGAAATGTCTTTTAAGGAGTGCAGTTGCATGGGAAAGGTACTTGTCATTGGCCGGGGGCCGGCGGGCATATCGGCCTCTCTTTATATCCGGCGCGGCGGGTTTGAGGTGACCGTGGCCGCGAAAGACGACGGCGCTTTGGCCCGGGCGGAAAAGGTCGAGAATTTCTACGGCCAGGCGGAACCGGTGAGCGGGTCGGAGATTATTCGTCGGGGGATTGCCGGGGCGAAGCGTCTGGGCGTGAACTTCCGCGAGGCGGAAGTGGTGGCGTTGACGATAGAGGAGAAGGGATTCAGCGCTAAGACCGCCGCCGGGGAAACGCTGACGGCGGACGCGGTGGTTTTAGCCGCCGGCGCTTCGCGTTCTGCGCCGCCTATCCCGGGGCTCAAGGATTTTCCTGGCCGGGGCGTCAGCTATTGTGCCATATGTGACGGTGTTTTCTACCGGGGGAAAACGGTGGCCGTCCTGGGAGCGGGGGAGTTCGCCCAGCATGAAGCGGATATTTTATCGTTGACGGCGAAAAAAGTGATCCTGCTCACCCACGGGCAGGCAGCGCCGGTGGTTGACAGCCGCTATGAGGTGCATACCGCACCGGTGGAGGCGGTAACCGGCGACACGCGGGTGCGCGGCGTGCGGCTTTCGGACGGCAGCGACGTGGCCATCGACGGCCTGTTCCTCGCTTGGGGAACGGCGGGCAGCACTGATCTGGCGCGCCGCCTTGGCGCGGTCGTCGAGGACACCCATATCTGTGTCGACGCGCACATGGCCACGAACGTGCCGGGCCTTTATGCTGCGGGAGACTGCACCGGCGGCCTGCTTCAGATCGTCAAAGCGGCTTACGACGGCGCGGTAGCCGGGCTGTCCATTCTGAAATATCTCCGTTCGACATCGTGAGAGGCCATGATGAAGACGACGACGGATCTTTTCATTCAGCATTTTTCCTTCTGGCCGCATCTCACGGAAGCCCAGCGCGTCTTTCTCAATGACCATACCCGTCCCGTCCGCTATGGGAAGGGGACGGCGGTGCAGCGGGAGATGGGGGACTGTCTTGGAGTTCTCTTGGTTAAAAAAGGGCAGCTTCGAGCCTACGCGCTGTCTGAGGACGGCCGGGACGTGACCCTCCACCGCTTTGGGCCGGACGAGGTCAGCGTCATGACGGCTACTTGCTCCTTGGCGGCGGTGACTTTCCGCGTCTTTATCGATGCTGTAGAAGATACCGAAGCTCTTCTTACCGACGCTGAGGCTTTTCGCCGTCTGGCGGAGGAAAATATCTACGTCCGCTGCTTCGGCTACGAGCGGGCGGCCACTTCTCTGTCGGAAATGCTCTGGCAGTTTCAGCAGGTGCTGTTTTTGAGTGTGGATCGCCGCTTGGCTCTCTTCTTACAGGAAGAGAGCCAGCACCATGGCCCGGCGATTCGCCTGACCCACGAGCAGATCGCCCGGAACATAGGCAGCGCCCGGGAAGTGGTGAGCCGTCTTTTGAAATGTTTTTCCCAGGAAGGGCTGGTGGCCGTTTCTCGGGGCTCTCTTTACATCTTGAATGCGGAGCGATTGAAGCAGATTGCTGGGGTAACGTGAGGCTCAGGAGGTCAAAAGTTCGCTTAAGCGATCCATGACGCGGACGTGGGGATACCGGGCCAGCGCAGCGGCGGTGGTCGTTCCTGTGGTCACAGCGGCGAAGTCCACGCCCGCTGCTTCAGCTGCCTGGGCGTCTACGAGGCTGTCCCCGGTGTAGAGAACCGTTTCTTTAGGGAGAGAAAAGCGTCGGAGGGCTTGTAAAATTCCTTCAGGATCGGGCTTGGGGAGGGCGACTTCCCGACAGCCGATGACGAAGTCAATGTACGCGGCTGTGCCGCTTTCGTCGAGCTTTTCCTGAATGCGGCGGCTGGTTTTAGAAGAAATAATGGCGATTTTCGCCCCGCCTTTCCGCAGCTGGGCCAGCACCTCGGGCACGCCGGGGAAAAAATGCGTCCCCGGGGTCATGTACCGGTCGGCGTAAGGCTGATAGCGGCGGATGAAGTCCTCGATGGTGGCCTCGTCCTTTGTCCCCAGAAGCCGCCCTACCGCTTCGGGCATGGGCAGGCCGATGGTGCGCTGAATGGCGAGGGACGGGAGAGGCGGCCGGCCCATTTCCGCCAGGGTGCGGAGAAAACAGCCGACGATTCCTTCCGTGGAATCCACTAAAGTATAATCGAAATCAAAGAGATAACAGCGGTACATGGATGGCTCCTTACATCGCCCTCGCCGTGCCGGGCGTTATTTCCGCCTGTTTCGGGCGGCTTTTTTACATTCGCGGCGGTATCCTCGGATTCCTGCCGGTTTTCAGCAAAATGTGATTTACTGAGATGCAAGCCGCTGGGAGCAGTTTCTTTTCTTTTAGCCCAATTATGTGCGTCGTGGGTATTGGATATTGTCGGATAACCCGTTATAATGGTAAGAAGAAACAGCGGTAAAATCGTTAGATGACCGTCGACATAAGGAACGGTGAGAATGTGGGAAAGATCCTGTGGGGCATAGGGCTCCTTCTTCTGCTCTTCGGCGGCTGGCAGATGCTCCCGCCGCCGACGGTGAACGTGACGGCGGCCTTGAACGGCGATGTCACTTGGGCCGCAGAGCCGGGGGCTGAGGTCATGGAGGGCAGTGAAGTCGTCCGAGTGTCGGCCTTAGCCGGGGGGGAAGCGGTGGCCGCCCGGGCGAAGGCGGCGGGCATCCTGCGGGAGGTCTTCGTTCGCCCCGGGGACAGGATCGTTTCCGGGCGCGTGGTGGCCCGCTTGGAGAAAAAAACGCGTTGACAAAACGCCGTCCTTAGGGAATTTTGGTAATGAGGTGAGAATTTTTGTATCGATTCATGAAACGTATCGCGAAACGTATTCTGGCGGCGATGACGGCCGCGGCGGCCCTGTCTTTCGGCAATCCAGTCCTGGCGGCCATGCCGGATATTCTGCCCCTGTCGGAAGTGGCGGAAGGTATGGAGGGGACGCTCTATACGGTGGTGGACTCTACCGGCGACATTGTGAGCTTTGATGCCGAAATATTGGGCGTCTATCGCACCGACGGCAGTTCCCTGCCCTACATCATCGCCCGCAGCGAGGGGGCTTTTGCCGATACCGACGGCGGCCTTTTGCAGGGCATGAGCGGCAGCCCGGTTTACGTGGACGGACGGCTTATCGGTGCGGCCTCCGCTACCCTCAGCAACATGAATCCGCATACCTTTTTAATCACCCCCATCGAATACATGCTCCCCCTTTGGGATATGCCCGATGCGAAGAATCAGCAGCGGCGCGCTGTTATTGATATCAAGAAAGCGGCGGAAGAGCGGGCGCAGAGGGCGGCACAAAAAGAGAAAGAGGAAGCAAAGGAGGCCGGAAAGACGGGAGAAGCTGTCGGCTTCGGCTTTGGTAGCGGCCCCGCCGAGGACAAACCAGCGGAGAAGATCGACCTTTTGGACGCGGCTCGGCCGAAAGCGGAGGAAGGAAAAGACGCGGCGGAGAAGGAACAGGAACCGCCTGCGGCGCAGGAAGATCCCGCGGCCACGGATCGTAATGCCCAGGAGAGCAGCGAAAAACAGACGTCTCCGTCTCTCGATCTCGACCTTAAATCCGCCGTCTTTGTCAGTGGTTTTGACAAGGAAGCCCAGGCTCTCCTGCAAAAGAAGCTGGATCCTATGGGCCTGCGTGTCGTCGCGACGGCGGGCCTCGGCGGCAGCGGCAGCTATTCCACCGCTTACGATGCCCAGCTGGAGCCGGGGGCAGCGGTGGGGGCGGCGTTGGCCTATGGAGATTTCGCCATCACGGCCATCGGGACGGTGACCGCTGTGGACGATAAGCGTATCCTGGCCTTTGGACATGAATTCTTACATCGGGGCAACGTGAATTATTTCATGACCGATGCTCAGATCCTGGCCATGGTAAACGGCGTCAGCGACGGCCAGAAGTTAGGGATCGGCACCCAGGTTATCGGCCGCTTCAGTCAGGATCGGGAGGCCGGTATCGCCGGCACCCTCGGGGTCTTTCCTATGGTGGTGCCCCTGCGGGTCACGGTGACGGATAAGACCCTCCAAAGAGAGCGCCTCTACGCCTCTTCCATTGCCTATGACGAAGATTTTTTGCCCACCTTCACGGCGGTGGCGTCTTATTCAGCCCTGGGGCACACTATGGATCATAAAAGCCAAGGCACGGTGAAGGTACATTTTGCCGTTCGTACCAATGCCGTTACAGACGGGCGGATCGAGCGGACGAATATGTATTACGCGGCCAATGACGTAGGGCAGATTGCCTTCGGCGAGCTGGCTCAGGCTATGAACCTCATCTGCGCTGATACGGAGCGTGAGGCCGACGTCTACGATGTCAAGGTGCAGGTCGAGGCGGAAACGGCCCGGCGCACGGCATCGCTTCTCACGGCAGTTCCCGAGAAAGTGGAAGTCAAGCCGGGAGAAACGGTGAAATTCAAGATCACGCTGAAACCCTACCGAGCGGACAAATTCACCCTGGACGTTCCCTTTACGGTGCCGGACAGTCAGCCGGAGGGGACGATGCACTTGGAAGTTCACGGGGGCGGCCTGGCCCTTGTAGAACAGCTGTTGGCGGCGCTTCAGACGGCTAATGACGCACCGCCTGCGGTGTCCGACGAAGATCGGGCTATGACTACGGAAAACCGGCTGCGGGATTTAGTGGAAACTCCCGCCAATAACGATATTGTCATTGAGCCGGGGGGCGGCCCCGTCCCCACGGAAGAGGAGCAGGAAAAAGCCATCCGCGAGGCGATCCGCCGCCAGGAAGAAAAGGAAGCCGCTGCGTCGGAAGCGGGGGCCTTGGGTAAACCTTCGGATAAAGAAGTCAAACCCCCTCGCACCGTATTTCCCACGGACTACGTCATCGATAACCACATCTCCGCCGCTTTGGAGATTAGTAAAAAAGCGAAATAGAGGACATTAGTACTAAAACGGCTCTTCACTTTTTTGGAAGAGCCGTTTTTTGTATGAAAAAAATCAATAATGTTGATATTGCTTTGGTGAATCAAACATAGATATATCCTCGATGACAATTCATAAAAAGGGACTTAGTCCTATAGAAATGTCCCAAAGGAATGATAAAATATTCGTAAGTAATTCGTTTTGGATGGGTGTATCTTTCGGCGCGCATAAAGATTTTACAGCGAAGGACAATCACCAAAGATGACATGTGAAAACTGTATATGCTGAGAAACAGCCTTCGGGCTGAAGGCGGGGAATTCGGTGGGAATCCGAAGCTGTCCCGCAACTGTATGGGGAGTCGGGTCATGGTAAGTCTTTCACAGAGAGATGACCGGGCGATGAACTGAGTCAGAGTGCCGCCTGTTTTCTCTCATTTTAACTAACTTGCGAGGCATAGGTTAGATGCGTAGAAACCGGCGTGTGGAAAATTCTGCCGCCAAGACCCGCGTGATGGGGGGTTCTATGTGTTTATCATTCATGCCTCGCTTTTTTAGCGGTTCGAGTCTTGGCAAGAGTTCTCGCCAAGATCAGTCTTGCCGTGTAAAAAAGAGAGGCATTTATTTTTTAGCGAGGAGCAAGAGGGGATTTCTTCAGGAGGACATCAGTAAAATGTAAATTATGACGCACCGCATATTGTTTGATAGGGCCGGATGGATCTTACACTATATGGCGGTTAAACGTTATAGAGGTACGTGATGTGTTTTTAGAGAAGGGATGGAGCAACGATGAGAAGTCATTTTAATGGCCGGCACCGCAGCCGATTGACCCTGTTGGTATTGGGGGGGCTGTTCTACAGCTCTGTAGCCAGCGCCGCTAATTTAGTATCGACAATCCCCTCGGATTATGGGAACAGCGAGATGGGCACCGTGACTGGTTCCCGGGTGACGACGCAGGTGGATGCCGATCCCCAGGTCGGCGTGCTGAAAAACCTCAATCGCGATCCCGCATCCTTTGGCTTCCATCAGAAGGGCAGGAGCATGCTCCTGCTGCGTCAATATACCTATAGCACGACGGAACTGGAAGGGACGAAGCTCATCGATCCAAATTCTGCCGGTGCGGCGGCGAGCATGGCGAGCGGGAAGACGACGGCTGTACCGAATATGCATGCGGCGGCGGCCAGCGATGAATATATTTATATGACGGGCTACGATCTCGGACAGATCGGCGTCGTACACCAAAGCGGCAACCGATTGATGGAAAACAAAACAGCCGTCGTCAACCTCAAGAATGACATCAAGCAGTACTGCGGCTATAATTTCACCGAGACGTTTGAGAACCTCGATGAAGATGAACACGGCGTGACAGGTAAAACCTACACGGGCGATCCGGCGAAAGCGGTGGTGCACGGTGAGGCGCTGCTCGTCGAGGGGCGCAGGCTCTATGTGGCGGCGTCCGTCAATCCATTGGGCGGCTATGATCCCTACGATGACGGCTTTCTGATGCAGTACGACATCCAGGACGACGGCAGCCTGAAATTTGGCAGCTACACGCGCATCAGCCGCAACATCGATCAGGGCAGGCTCAATAAGTTCAACGACCATATCCTTATTTCCTGCATCGGCGGCTATCAGCACTATAACGGGACGGGAAATACCCACTATACGGCGCTCAATATCGCTAAGATCGATCAGAATACGGGGCGCATCCTGGGCACGGAGCAGCGCTGTGCTTCTATTCCAGAGCATGTCAAGGGAACCGGCGAGGATATGCGCGATCTGAAGATCCTGCCGAACGGCACCGCCTACGTCATGACGTACAACCTCAGCCCAAGCGGCAGTCAGATCAATGCGCATGTCTACCAGACGACCATGTCCAATCTGATGTCGGAACATCCCGACGATTGGACGGAGATTGCCGTTGCGCACGAACAGGAGGGATGGTTCGGCAAGCTCAACGCCGAATACTATACGAAGCGTCTCTGGCTCGAACTCGGCGATACCCTGCAGGCCTATACGGACGGCGATGATGCGGCGAAACATATATGGCAGGCGAAGGATTTCTCCGAGAACAAGGCATTCAGCCGCTTCAACAAGATTACGATGATCGAGCCGGACTGGGTCTACGGCAATACGGCATCCGTCGTCATGACGCTGCCGGCGGAACTGGGCGGAACGACGACCGCAGCGGCACTCAATGAGAATGCCGTCTGGAAAGACAATGCCGTATACACCGATACGGTCACGACGCGGCAGAGCTGGGACGGCGATACCGTTGTCAGCATCGGAAAAGATAAGCTCGGCGACAAGTCGACGAATGTGCTTGCGGCTATTTCGGCAACAGGCGGCAAACGTCTTAATATCAGTGCGAAGAACAATCTCCTGCAGCTGCAGGTGGAAAACACCGTGGGAAATCCGACGGGAATCTATGCCAGGGGAACGGATCTCACGGTAAGTGCGGCGAAGGGCATCAATATCCTCACGCGAGGGCTTGACGGCGGCAATACTTTGACGAATGCCGTTCAGCTTGATGCGATGAAAGACAAGGCGGCGCAGCTTACCATTAACGGGCCGCTCAGTATCTCGATGACAGGCGGTCTTGGCGGCAACGGCGTCGCGATCCAAAAGAGCGACCGCCAGGGCGAAAAATCTTATGAAGCGAGCGTCGCTTCGGGGATTCGCATCAACGGCAATCTGAAGATCGCCGGCGCACATACCAACGAGTGGGGCATTCCGCTTAATCGTGAGAATGTATTCTCGCGCTTCAACAATGCAGGCATTCTGACGCAGGTCGAAAAGAGTAATGTGACCGTAAACGGCGATGTGGATATGACCGTCTATGGCAATGGCGTGACGACGAATGCGAAGGACAGCAGCGTACGCATCGCAGGCGGCGGCTCCATCCAGGTGCCTGCCGCTATGAAGTACAGCTATTATGCGCTTGCCGCCTATCAGGGCGCGATTTCCATGAATATGGGAGATGACGGGACGAAGCCCGGCAACGGCAAAAAAATAAATGAGATCGCTGACGTAAAGCTCGACGGCGATCTGTTTGCGCTGCCCACAGGCAGGCTCGATGTCGCCCTCATGACAGACAAGTCCTATTTGCACGGCCTCGTTGACAACGGCGGCACGGCGAATCTCTACCTGCAGAACGGCGCGCAGTGGCTCAACGAAGGCCGAAATGCGCGCTATTATCAGGATGACGAGGATATGGGTGCCGGCACGATGGCGGCGGTCAAGACTCGAGCCGGCGGTACGGTCGGGAAGTTTTATAATGCGCAGAGCCGTGTCACAAACTTCGTCGGCGGTGCAACGGAAGCGCAGCGCGGCATCATCTATCAGAAGAGCATCAATCCGCTTATGATTGAAAACTACAGCGGCCATACGGCGGCAGTCTATACCCATGACGCAGCTGCACCGACGTCCTTCAGGGGCGGCGATATCGTCATCAACAAGGCGACGGGGACGGAGAATGTCTTTACCCTCTTTACCGACGGCGCCGGCGTAACGACAGGCAATCAGAGCGCGGTGCTCAACGCGCTTGCCAATAAGCTGACCTATAAGAGCTTCGCCGAGAACAAACTTTTGGGCAAGCTCTCGATTGGCGAGAGCCTGACGACGTCATCCATCAGCGGTCAAATCACCTTCGGCAACGAGAAGGGAAGCTATACGGGCGGCACGACGCCTCCGCCCCCGCCGATCGGGGAGCAGACGAAGACGGAGTTCACCTCGCAGCTCACGCAGAAGGAAGTTGCCGAGTACAAGGCGGCCAATGTCGAGCCGTCGCCCGGCAATTACAAGTTCACGAAGGACACGACGATTCGCAGAAGCTCCTATGACGGCATCATCGCAGCAACAACCTATCCAAAACAGCCGCTCAATGTCGATGCAAGGGAGCATAAGCTGACCTTGATCGGCGACGGCAGCAACTTCATTCTCGGTGTGGATAACAACAGCAAGGATGGCATAAAGATCACGGCGGATACGCTGAAGATTGACGTGAAGAGCAGCGACGGCCGTGCTTTTGGCATACGCAATAATCAGGACGGCTCTGTCGTTACGATCAAGGGCGACCTCGATATCAAGGCGCAGAGCAGCCAGACTGCGCAGGGTCTCGTCACGAGCCGGGGCGCAGCGATTGAAGCGGATGGACTGCATGTAGGGCTGAACAAGGATTCGGCGGACGGCGCCTGGGCCATCAGCAACAGCAATGGCAAGGTCACAGTCAACAGCGACGGCAGCCATGAGGTGGTCATCAACGGCAATGTCCAGACGGGTGAGGAGGGAAATACCAATATCTCGCTGACAACGGGGCAGTCTGTCCTGAACGGCGTCATTCAAAAAGTGGCGCCGAGCGGCGGTGAAGATGAAGACGAGGAGGAATACGGCGGCTTCAGTTTGCCTCTGCGCAGCCCCGCACAGAACGGCGCAGCAAAAGGCAATGCGCTGACATTGCAGAATGGCGCAGTTTGGACGAATGAGGACTACAACACGCAGAAGAGTGCGCTCATTGCGGCAAAGTTCACTGGCAGCCAACTGTTTTCCCTTAAGGGCGGCGATGACGCTGCCCATGCGGGGGCGATCTTCCAGAGAGACAGCAAGGACATCACGATTGACAACTACAGCGGCCATACGCGTGTATTCTATGCGCATGACGCTGCAGCGCCGACGACGATAAAGGGCGGCGCCCTGAAGATCGGCAGGGCGTCTGCGGACAGCAGCATTACGCTGACGACGGACAACAGCGGCCTGAACACGGAGGCCGCATCGGGCGCCGATAAGAAGCTGGTGGACGATACGCTCAATGCGCTCGCCAACAAGCTCTGGTATACGGCCTATACGACGGGCGAAAGAAACCTCTCCGGCAAGGCAGAGATCGCCGAAGGCCTAACCGCTTCTGCTGCCAGCAAGCGCATGGAGAATATCACATTCGATATGGCGAGCGGACAAGGCAGCTATACACCGGCCCCGCCAACCCCTCCGACCCCGCCGAGCGGGGAGCAGACGAAGAC
>CAJPQU010000028.1 GCA_905372875.1 uncultured Schwartzia sp.
CTTTACCCGAATTCCCAGGCGCGGATTTTTCCCCGCAGCCCACCGCCACGAGAAGCAGCAGTCCCAACAATAAAATTCCCAATACATTTTTGCCCTTCATCTTTTTTCCCCCTTTATGTTTGGATATGAAACAAACAAAAAAGCCTTCCGCGAAAAGAGCGAAAGGCACCCGTCCTGTCTTTCGATCCCCTTCCCCATCCCTCGCAGGTCAAATGGTGATCGCTGAACAGGCAGTTCTCCTGGCTCGACTTCCTCGCGCTCCCGAACCTTCCCGGCAACATGGCCAGTGGCATAAACTCGGAGCTGCTCCGTCTTACAGTGGCGTGACCGCGCCGGTCTCTCACCGGCTTTTCTGTTAGGCTTCTCAAGGAAGCACCTGTCCCTTAGCGAAACACTGCCCGTCCCCTCATAGGGCACTCACTGGCAGTATCTCTTCCCTATGAAATTTTCTGCCCCGCACTTATACGATGAAAATGACGAAACTGGCGGCGGCAATGCAGGCAAACATCACCAACGCTACCCCCACGCCTTCAATCGTCTGAGGTCGGCCAAAGAGCCAACTTCGTCCGAAAACACCCCGCATATTAAAGAAACTGAAATCGGAACGCACCCGAAACCAAGCTTTCTTTCTCTCCTCACCCAGCAGTCGGGCAAAAATATTGATAATGCAGACCGCCCCAAAGAGCGAGCAAAGAATCCGCAGAGCAATCTCCTGATCCGTCACCAGCGGCACCTCCTCAGTGTTTATTATACCGGCTGCGCCCCACAAATACAAGGGGCAGCCGCTCTTTTCCCCATTCATCCCCCAGCAGGGGATCGCCAAACGCCCGCTCTCATCTGATATGTATCCTGCTTTTTAATGCGCGTCCAATTATGTTTGATTTTTGCTCCAAAATTATAGAAATGCGCCCAAAGTGCGCCCAGTGACCCTCTTTCCGGCAAGTGCGCCCACCGAAAGAAAGAAAACTAAAACCCGCAATCCCCTTCACAACAAAGGATTGCGGGTTGATATTTTCTGGTGCGCCTGGCGCGATTCGAACGCACGACCCACGGTTTAGAAGACCGTTGCTCTATCCAACTGAGCTACAAGCGCGAAGGTGGTCGGGGCGACAGGATTTGAACCTGCGACCCCCTCGTCCCAAGCGAGGTGCGCTACCAAGCTGCGCTACGCCCCGATAACCATAGGATATATTATACTGATCCGCTCCACCCCTGTCAATGTTCCACCGCACTGTTTCGGTAAGTGTAGAGCGCGAAAACGCACTGCAGTTGATGACCGCGGTCTCTCATGCCGAAACGCACAACAGCTGCCGGGTTATCGTTCTGTTTTATTTTTTCCCATCTGTTCGATAAGTTCCACAGCACCACGCCCGATATGAAATTCCCGAGCAATATCGGCAGCGGAATGTCCCTGAGAAAGACGTTCTCGAATCTTTTGCGCCGTAGAATCCTCGTCCGGCAAAGACGCAGCGGCTGAAAGCGGGGTAAGGGGATTGTCTGCAACCGTTTCCTGAGACACTGCCAAAACATCAGCATCGCCAGCCGCCTCATTCTGGTGCGCCACCTCTTCCTCCATCTCCTGCCCAGTGGGAGGCAATGTCTCCAGGGATTTACTCAGCGCTGCAACATCCTCATCTCGCTCCGGAACAACAAAAAAGGTATCCGTTCTCTCCGAAAGAGTATGCGTCATGTTCTCCCCGTCCGTGTCAGCATCTGAATCAGACACGCTTTCCGGAATTTTTTCATCCGATATTGCACGGCTTTCTGTCGAAAGATCGGAGGCTATTTCCGGCAGCCCCTCTTCCGCCGCCGCCCAAGCTTCTTCCTCGGGCGTCAAGGGAAGATCGGCGACGTCCGCCACACTGGCCGATACGACAATTTCCGGCTCATCTATGGGACGGGCCCCTTTTTCCCACGCTTCGACGGTCAGAAGCTCTCTTTCGTCAGGCAAATCATCGGCCGATCTTCCCTCCGTCCAATCACCCACCGCCATGTTTCCATCACGATCCTCAGCGTCATAGAACGGCTGTCCCCCGGGTGCTCTATACGCAGCAACGTCCGAGGCGGAACGTGATGACGGCCGTAAAAGCGGCGGCATGTGGCCCACCTCATTTTCCACTGCCAAGGAAGCGGACAGCAGATCATCAAAATCATCGTCGCGGCTTCCTCCCCGCTGTGGCAAAGCCGGATGACGCAGCGCAGCGATCTGCTCTTCCAAAGTTTTGGCCCGCTGATCCGCTTCTTCCACCAAATGTTCTAAGCGGTCGATGTGTTCGCCCATACGTTCAATGATTTCATCAGCGGACCGCTCCATCTCCCGCTTCATCCGGCGAGAAGCTTCCTTCACTTCCTCGGCCTTTTCCCGGCTGCCTTCTGTGTTCGGCCAGATCTGATGGCGCAGGACAACAACGACCAAAACGCCTAAGATAATAAAAAAGCCCAGCATTTCCGTAATCGTCCCCTCCTGTCTCTCCACGGCGTCCTGCCGGTACCGCCCGTCTACATCACGATACAGCACGCGCGGCCAACCACGCAATCTACGTTTTCCAAGCCGCCTACGGGGCGGCAAGATGTTTTAAAAAAGCACGTCTTTAGTCAACTTCCGGCATTCCACGTACAAGGCGGCTGATCCGGGAAAGACCAGCCGCCTTGCCTGCGGGGAAGAATCTTCTCCCGATCCCTCCCTCGCGGCGCATCAAAAAGAAATATCAATGTTATGCCCTCGGAAACGGTCGGCGACAAGACGGTCTTTTTCACCGCTCTCCTCCCCTTCTTCCGAGCGGTCCCGACGCTGTCCCTGGTAGCCCCCCTGGGAATTATGGCCATTGGGATCATCCTTGATTTTACCGTCTTCGGTCTGATCCTTTGTCTGCACCTGTTCCATCTTCATTCGTGCCGCTACTTCATTGCGTATCATGGCAAAATCCTGCTGATTGGCCGCCTGCTGGTTTAGGTTGCTCTGTACCTGGCTGGCATCCGTCGTCCGCGGGACGACCATCTGCAAGCTGATAGGACTGACATTCATGCCCGACGCCTCCTTCACGCCCCATCATCAATAAGGGCTGACCTGTACCTGATCATCCACCACCGTCATGGTGCAATGCTGCTCTTCCGCCTGGACGTTTTTCATGACGGAATTAATGACAATTTTCGTTCCCGGATATATTTTATCGGATACTCGAACGCGGCCTTCCTTCATTTGAGCGATCTGATCCTCCAATTCACGAATCAGTTTCTCCTCCCGCTCGACTTGTGCCGCCAGCGGGAATTGTGCGCGGGTCAGTTCGCTGATCTGTGCCGCCCGGTGTGGCGGCAGCTTGGTGAGATCGACCTTACCCAACGTATTCAACGTCTTCGTGAGCTGAGCAAGCTGTTTTTTGGCCGCGGCGTAACTGCGGCAGGTCTCCTGATATTTACGCTGAATCATAGGATTTACGCCCACCACGACCTTTGTCGCCGTGTAGGCCTGATTGCCGATGGTCTTGGCCCGAATCTCCTTTCCCGCCGCTACATAGCCCCCCGCAATGAGGCCGCGCTTTCCTTCCACCGCCAGGAGCCGCCCCGCCCGAAGTTCGGAATGGAGGGCCACGTCGTCGATGAAAATCGCGTTACCGGCTTCAATGGTGGCGTTTTCAGCAAATCCCACCCGCACATCTTCTTCCGCGGTGATCGTTCCCCGATTCATTCCCTGCACACCGCCGGCGACGTAGACATTGCGCCCGGTCACAGTCCCGCCGTTGACCATCCCTTTAACTGAGATATCGCCGGTGGCTTTCACTTTAAATCCCGCCTGTACGCTGCCGTTAATTTCGACCGCGCCCACGAAATCAATATCACCGGTTCCCACACCCACATCGTCCTTGATGGACAGTTGGGGATCAATATTGATCTTACTGCCGTTATCCACAATTTGACCGTCCATCGCGGCGATCAGAAAATTCTCATCCTTGACCTCGGTATTTTTCCCGGCGGGTAGAGGCCTCATTTTGCCGGCTCGGGGCTTTACTTCATTGCCAAAGACGGTCATGCCCGGTGTGCCTGACGTATGCGGAATGCGTTCCACCAAAACCTGGCCTTTCCGTGCGATGACGAAAAGGTTCAGATTCTTATAGTCCACTTTATCATACTGCATCTTAGCCGGTTTGCCTTTTTCCTGAAGGCTGAAATTCCGTTTAATTTCAGCATCGCGGCCGTTCTCCTGAGGCTTACCGCGCGCCGCAATAAAATCGCTCTCCCCCTCAAGCCCCTTCCGAATGGCCTCTTCATCAATCCCATAGACGATCTTTTTCTCCTGCAAAGCGCCCATAATCGTTTCAAAAGCGGGCGCAATGGTACCGGGACGATAGTCGAGACGTACCTTGACCTCCATATGGTCCTTACTGACCTCAATCGTGTACTTCATTTCCGTTGGCTGTGATGGTACTTCCTCCACTGGCGCCACAAAATATTCCGCGATTCGATAAGGCTTCCCATCGGCACTGCGAACCACCTTGGCCAAAAGTGCCGCATCATACTCGGCGGCGCCATATTCTGTCAAGACCTGCTGCATATCGGACAATTCAAAGAGACTGCTGTCCCCTTCATTCGGATACACGGTCAAATAAACACCATCTTCCCTAAATTCGAAAAGATATCCCGCATCCTGTCCTCCGACAGTGCGGATCCGCTGGTTCTCTGCCATGTAATGTATCCTCCTTTAAATGGGGTCAAACGTCCGGCAGCTTTCCATCCGTGGAAAGCGCGAGATTCTTTCTAATCCAATAAGCAAGCCTTGGCACGGGCCAAGGTTCCCCTGAGACGAAAAATAGCCTTCGTGTGCAGCTGGCATATCCGCGCTTCGGACACGTGCATCACCAGGCTGATCTCCCGCATGGTAAGCTCCTCGTAGTAATATAGGGAAACGACTTGCTTTTCTTTCTCCGGCAGCTTGCCGATGGCCTGGGCCAGCATTTCCTGTGTCTCCCTTTTCTCAATGTCGGCCGAAGGGCCGGGAATCATATTCTGAGCCGTTTCAGCCCGAATGTAATCGTCCAGCGGGATGATCGTCGCTACGTTCATCTGGGTGATGAGCTTTTGTAATCCTTCCACCTCAATGCCCAGGGCCTCGGCAATTTCTTCATCCGTCGCATTACGCCCCAGTTCCCCCTCCAGCCGACTGAGGGTCTTCTCGTAATTGCGGATCTTTTGCCGAAGGGATGTGGGCAGCCAATCTTTGGACCGTAGATAATCCAGCATTGCGCCGCGGATACGAACCCCGGCATAGGTTTCGAATTTATTTTTCCGTTCGTAATCATAACGCTCCACAGCATCCATCAAACCAAAAAAGCCGCTGCTGATGAGATCATCCCGATCTACATGCGACGGCAGACTGATGGCGATCCGACCGGCGATAATATTGACCAGCGGCAGGTAATGCTCCACGAGCTGGTCGCGCACTTCTTTCGTGTGGTGTTCCCTATACGCAATCCACAGAGGAGCCATATCCTGCCCAGATTCTCCATTTGCCATCGATATGGCTCCCTCCTTTCTTTTATCCGCTCAGGCGCGTCCCTCGCCCTCCTTCAACGAGGCGCTTATCCCTTTGGGACCTCTACATGGGGCAGCGAGGATTCCAAAGGCGAAAATCCCGCCTCTGACGTTGATGACGTCAATGTGTTTTCCGGCAAATCCGACGCTTCGCCTCCGGAAACTTTTTCGTCCGAAGGGCTCGGTGCCGGCACAGCGTCTTCTGTCTCCGGCTCGCTTACCCAACTATGCTGCATATCCGCGTGACGGCTGACATATAAGGGAATCCCCCTGTCATTCAGCCACCGGCAGGCCAAAAACATGACGAGCCCTGACACCAAAAATCCGATCATGGCCCGTTCCATGACGACATCTGTCTGCCGTTCCGAATGGAGGCCGGCCGTGATGATGATCAGGGCGGCCACCGCTCCGGTTAAAAAGGCCAAGGTAACAGGAAACGTCTCCTCGCTTTGCAGCCGCTGCGCCAATCCTGTCGAGTCCGAGAGCGCCCTTTCTCCTCGGCCCTTTCCCGATTTCATTTCTTCCGGCCGAATCTCTTTTTCTCCCTGTGACTTCCCCACATTTTCCGACACTTAGATTTCCTTCTCACCTTTGACCATTGTCTTGACGGTATAAACACCGTTCTCTAAATTAATCTGCACGGTACGGCCGTAATTGCTGCCCGTATCTTCCGCCAAGAGCCGCAGACCTAATGATTTCAAAAGATCCCGCACCGCATTGGCGTTGCGTTCTCCCACCCGCATGATATCCGTCCCTTTAGCAAAGGCAAACATCTGCGCGCCGCCGGCCATCTTCGCTACCAAACGGCTTTTATTCGCCCCTAAAGCCAGCACTTCCTTTAACAGCAACGGCACCCCGGTATCGGCAAACTTCGCCGGATTTTCACTGGAGCGCGACTGCGTGCTGTCGGGCAGCATGATATGCAAAAGCCCGCCCACTTTGACCTGCGGGTCATACAGGGAAACCCCAATACAGGAACCTAACCCGTAACTGATGATGGTTGCGGGGGCTCGGCCTACTTTATAGTCGGCCATGCCGACCTTAATAAGTTCCGCCATTTCAACCCACTCCCACCGCTGCCAAAATTGTATCCAGCGACCCTGGGTCAGGCACCAGGAAGAAATGGCCCTTGATGCCCTCCTCATCGGTAGTAAATTCCGTCTCAATCACCAGCGCGTGATCTCCCATTTGACCGAGCTGAATCAAGACAACGCTCAAAATAGCGCCTGCCATATCTACGGCCAATGCCGGAATGGAAGGCAGCAGCGACAGCTTTGTCAGATTAAAGAGCGCATTTAAATACGCGCCGGCTAAGATATTGCCGATTTCCATCAGGGCCGATTCATCCATGAAATCTAAATTTTTCGTCTCGCCATGCTTCTTCCCCATGAGCATATCGACCAGATAGAACGCGCTTTCCGCCGGCAAAAGGAACAGAATATTCCCCGGCGCCGATCCGTAAACCCGCAAAAATACCCCTACGACCATGACATCCGGGCCGCCCACCAGATCCGGTACATCTCCCAGCGGCACAATGGAAACCTGCGGCACATTCATATCAATGCGATGATTGATGATTTGGGACAAGGCCGTCGCCGAGTTCCCGGCGCCGACGTTGCCGATCTCCCGCAAAGCGTCCATCTGCACCGGTGTCAGTTCTAATATATCATCCGACATAGTCTGTCCTCCCCTTACGCTTATTTATTTCGCTTCATCGACGATGCCGATGATTTCTTCCAGGTTCAGCATAATGATGAGTCGATCGTTCATCTTGCCGATGCCCCGGATGAAATGTGAGCGCTCATTGCTCACCGCTTTTACCTCGTCGATGTGTTCCTTCTTCAGCGTAATAACCTCTGTCACCGCGTCGACGATCATGCCCACTTCGATCTCATCACTCTTGACGATGATGATGCGGGTATCCGAAGTATAAGGTGTATCCATAAGGGCCAGGCGACGTTTAAGGTCAATGACCGGCAGCACGCTGCCCCGAAGATTGATGACCCCTTTGATAAAGTCGGAAGCAAACGGCACCCGCGCAATATCGGTCAAACCTTTGATTTCTTTTACATTGAGAATATCAAAGCCGTACTCTTCATCCCGCAGCTTAAACGCAACGACCTGAACCTCGCCTTCGATAGGTCCCTTGACTTCTGCTTTTTCCATTTTCAGGTCTCCCTTCTCTTACATCAGGGCGCTGACATCAAGAATCAGCGCCACGCGGCCGTCGCCCAAAACCGTCGCCCCGGAAATGACCTTGAGGCCGGCGAGCAGTTTGCCCAGCGTCTTAATCACAATTTCCTGCTGGCCGATGAGAGTATCTACTACGATACCGGCCTTGCGTTCCCCAATATGCACCACGACCACGAAAATATCGTCGTTTTCCTCCCCTTCATCCCGCGGCACATTGAGGACATCGCCCAGACGGATAATGGGGATGATCTGCCCCCGCAGTACGATGACCTCTTTATTCTGAACTGTCTTAATATCTTCCTGCGTGATATTGATGGTACGATCAATGGAGCCCAGTGGAATGGCGTACATCTCCTGCTTCACTTTGACCAAGAGCGCCTGAATGATCGCCAAGGTCAAAGGCAGCTTGATCTTAAAGACACTGCCTTCATTGATCTTCGTTTCCACATCGACATGGCCGCCCAAAGATTCGATTTTACTCCTGACCACGTCCATGCCGACGCCGCGTCCGGAAACATCCGTAATTTTTTCCGCGGTGGAAAAGCCCGGCAAAAAGATCAGACGAACAGCTTCTGCGTCGCTTAAGTTGTCAGCTTCCTCCTGGGAAATTACCCCTTTTTCCACCGCTTTACGACGGATCACCTCCGCGTCAATCCCGTTGCCGTCATCCGTAACCATGATGACCACATTGTTTCCCTCATGGCGGGCAATCAATCTCACTTCACCGACCCGGGGTTTTCCCTTCGCTTCCCGGTCATCGGGATGCTCCACACCATGATCGAGGGAATTGCGAAGAAGGTGCATCAAGGGATCGCCGATCTCATCAATAACCGTGCGATCGAGTTCCGTTTCCTCGCCTTCGATGGTCAGATTGATCTCCTTGTCCAGCTCCTTCGCCAGATCCCGCACCATGCGCGGGAAACGGTTAAATACCTGTCCAACAGGAACCATACGCACTTTCATGACCACCGTTTGAAGATCCGTCGTGACCCGATCCATTTGCTCCAGGGTTTCTGTCAGTTCTGTCAAGCGGTGGGTAGTACCGATCTGCCCGAGACGCACTTTATTGATGACCAGCTCACCCACTAAATTGAGGAGCGTATCTAATTTCTCGATATCCACGCGAACGGATTGACCGCTCTTGAGCTTCTTTTCCGCGATAGCCGGCGCTTTCGTCTTTTTCCCCGCTGGCTCTAAAGCCTTGGATGCTGCCGGAACGGGCGCGTTAGAGGTGCCCGCCGCCTGCGACGCCGCGGCAATTTCCTGTCCCGCATCTGTCACCTCTACCTTATCCATTTCAGAAATGGACATTAAAGCGTCTTCGATAGCCTTGGCTTCCGCATCCGTCACCACGACCACATCAAAGGAATGCTCAAACTTCTCCTGCTCTAAATCCTCCGCGGGGGGGACTGATTTGATGACATCTCCCATCTGATCGAGGGTATTCATGACCATATAAGAACGCGCCGACTTCAGGATGCAGCTCTCCACCAATGTAACCCGAACATGAAAGGCCTGAAGTCCGCTGTCCTTGGCTTTTTTGATCACCTCTTTATCCGTCTCCGAATATTCGAGGCTGTTATCCGGCACAGGTTCCTTCTGCGCCGCTGCCGCCGGTGCCGCAGCGGAAGGCGTTCCTCCCTTTAAGAGGGCGCTGAGTTTCGCGGCCACCTCGCTGATATCCACCACGTCTTCCGCGCCGCCTTCGCCGATGCTCTCCACCATCTGCCGAAGGGAATCGCCGCACTTTAAGAGGGTGTCTACGATATCTTCCGTGACCTCCATCTGCTCTTTCCGCAAAGCGTCAAGGATATTCTCCATATCATGCGTAAGCTCGGCGATTTTTGTGTAACCCATGGTCGCCGACATCCCTTTCAGGGTGTGCGCGTTACGAAAGATATCGTTCAGAATGGAAAGCTCGCTGGGATCCTTCTCGAGGGTCATCAAGCCATCATCCAACGAATCTAAATGTTCGCGGGATTCCTCCAAAAACATTTCCATATACTGATTCGTGTCCATTTTCCTTCCCCCTATTTTCCTTAATGATAAACTGCATTCACAATAGCGCCCGCGATCTCGGGAAGCGCCCGAACCTCGTCGGCAAGGCCCTGGTCAATCACGGCTTTCGGCATGCCGTAGACAACACAGGTCTCCTCCGCTTCCGCGATGACGTATCCGCCGTGCCCCTTAATCGCTTTCATGCCAGCGGCGCCATCCGCCCCCATCCCCGTGAGGATCACCGAAACGATGTCCTTGCCGAGGGAAGCTACGGAGTTAAACAGGACATCCGCTGCCGGCCGAAGAGTCCCTATGGGCGGGTCCTGGTTCAAAATAATTTCTCGGCCCTTCGCACCAAGAGCAACAGTCATGTGATAATTGCCCGGCGCGATATAAACGTGGCCTCTTTCTATAATATCACGATTTCCCGCTTCTTTCACGGAAATTTGTGAGATTTCGTCTAATCTTTCTGCCAGCGACTTCGTAAACCCCGGCGGCATGTGCTGTACAACCAAAACGCCGCAGGGAAGATTTCCCGGAAGGCCGGCGATAACCGTTTGCAGGGCTTTAGGCCCACCGGTGGAAGTCCCGATCACGACCAATTTATTGTGATTGACGCGAGGCTCTTCCTTCGGTATCGAATGAATCGTCAGCTTGGGGTGCTCGTGAAACGGCTCCTTCGAAAGCGGCGGTAAATGCGCTGTCCACCGAGGCGGCATATTGATTCGATGGACGGCCGGCGGTCCTGACGGTGGTTTTGCCACCGGGGGAAACGGCGCATTGAGACGGCTCACCCGAACCCCGGCCGCCGCCCGGCATTTACTGATGATTTCCGTTTCAATGGTATCGATGCGTGACACCGATCCGCCGGTCTTATTGATAAAATCCACGGCGCCTAAACTCAGCGCCTTGATGGTGGCGTCGGCCCCTTCCTTGGTTAAACTGCTGCACATCACCACGGGAACGGGACAATCCTTCATGATGACTTCCAAGGCCTGCAAGCCATCCATGACCGGCATGTTAATATCCAGCGTTAAAAGGTCCGGTTTAAGCTTTAAGACCTTCTCCACAGCTTCCTTGCCGTTTTTAGCCGTGTCGATGACGTCAAAATCCGACTGCTTTTTAAAGAGATCGGATAAGACCATCCGCATGAAAGCGGAATCATCAGCAATCAGTACCCGAATCATGTCGGCCCTCCTGAAAGTCCCACTCCCTTAGCCAATTCCTGACGCTGCACATCAAAAATATAGCGAACCAAACGATTGCGGATTGGACGCGTCAAATTCAGCATTCGCACCCCGATCTGATACCTCTTGGTAGCGTCATCCAACTCGACTGTCGAGCAGCGCATGACCCGCCCCATCACCTGAAGCGTCCCAATCTCCGGGAGATTATGCACCTCCATGATGACCTGCGATTCTATGGGAAGGGCGCGATCGAAAACAAACGACACCCCGCTGCCGGAAATATCAATGACTTGGGTCATTTGCGGCGGTAAGAAACCGCCTTCCTGATCCATCGCCTGTACCTGAATGGGAAGGTTGACCCGCACGCGCACAAAGGCACGGTTCTGGAAACGTTCTAATTTTTCGGGCTTGGATATCCACCAGCAGGGAATATTGTTATTCATCCCTTTTTTATGGAAAACCGAGAAAAAGCGGTATTGGCACTCATTGGCAAACGCCATCCCGTAAAGATGCTGCCCCTCTATGGGAATGATGGGACGGCGCTTACGATCCATGGGCATCGCGGCGACAATTTCCTTCTCCGAAAGGTCTTCGATCCGGCTCGTGTATTTTTCATCACTTGCATCGGAAAAAAAAGCCAATCGCTGCCCAATCTTCAAGATTGCTTCCGCCGACATGATATCGCCTGCCATGCCTTTTCCTCCTCGCGTGTTACTCCTTGAATTTAAGCAGCCGCTGCAAAAATCCCCGCCAGCCCCATTGTATCTCGTGACGTCCGCCGTAAAGCAGGTTCTTCGCGATGGCCTCAACGCAGCGGGAGGCCAGCGTATCAGGATATGCGGCCAAGAGCGGCGATTGCCGCTTCACCGCGTTCATCACGTTGCGGTCCTCATAGACGGAACCCAACGCTTCCAAAGGCAGGCGCAGAAAGCGTTCCGCCGTCCGCTGGAGCTTCATCAAAACATCGCGGCTTTCGGCTTCATCATACACCCGGTTGATAATGATTCGCAAATTTTTATTATCGGCCTGAAGGCTGTAAGCTTTCATGACGGCATACGCGTCTGTCAAGGCCGTCGGTTCCGGTGTCGTTACTAAGAGGACCTCATCCGCCGCCAAAATAAAATCTAAAACGCTTTGCCCCAACCCCGCGCCGGTATCGATTAAAATGATATCCGCCATCGCGCCGCAGGCCGTCAGCTTATTCATAAGCTGCTGGCGTTCCGCCGCGGAAAGCTCCACCGCCCGCTCAATAGCCGAACCACCCGATATATAGTTTACACCATGCGGGCCATGAATCAAGACATCCTCTAAGGAAATATCCGGCTGCAATAAGTGCATCAGATGGTATTTGGAAACGGTCCCCAGCACCACATCTACGTTGGCCATCCCAAGATCTGCGTCGATGACGATGACCCGCTGCCCTTCCCGGGCCAGAGCGATGGCCAAATTAACGGTGAGATTCGTCTTCCCCACGCCGCCTTTGCCGCTGGTAACAGCGACAATACGAGCCTCCCCGCTCCGGCGGATCACCGGCCGAAAAACAGGCGGCGACGCGCCAGGCAGTGTCTCCCAAGAAGACATCGGATACGCGGTCGAGGAAGGTACGGACGGGGCCGCCGCACTGTCACCCGGCAAAGGCGGCAGCGACCCCTGGGATAACGAGAAGACAGGCTTGACAGGAGCGGCCGTTGGCTTTGCCGCGCCCCGGCTGACTGCATATTCAGTTTTCCCCTGTACGAGATTTCTAAGACTCGTCGCCTGATCCTTCATCCCCGATTACCTCAACAAAAGTTTCGCCAGTGCTTCCGGCCGAGCCGGCTCAATATCATCCGGCACGCTTTGCCCGTTTGTGAGATACGAAAGAGCAAGGCGTCGATCAAACAAGAGATTAACGATGAAACCTAAACTATCCGTTTCATCCGTTTTCGTGAAAAGAATTCGATCTGGGCGGCAAGCGGAGAATCGTTCTAATATTTTCTCCGCGTCCCGCTCCTTTGTGGTAGCGCTCATCACCAAATGCTTTTCAATCCCCGGCTCTTCTTCTAAGAATTCTTTCAATTCCTGCATCTGGTATTCATTGTTTTGGCTCCGCCCTGCCGTATCGATCAGAATAAGTTTTTTATCCTTGTGCTTTCTGATAGCTGCTTTCAATTCCGCCGCCGAGTAAACGATTTCCAGCGGCAGCCCGATGATATCCGAATAGGTACGAAGCTGATCCACCGCGGAAATGCGATATGTATCGGCTGTGATAAGGGCGACGCTGACTCCCTTTTCCAGGACGAAACGAGCGGCGATCTTAGCGATGGTCGTGGTTTTCCCCACCCCGGTCGTCCCGATGAGAGCGACAATCTTAGGCCGGCCGTCTTTGAGGCCGATGCCGGTACCAGTTTTCAGGGCGCCGTGCAGATATTCGCTCAATGCCTTATGTGCGTCCTCGGAATCATGGGGCGCTAAAAGCATGACCTGCGGAATCTTACGAATGATGTCCTGCATGACTTGCTCGTTAATCGCTTGAGCCTTGAGCGCATCCTGCAGGGAAAGGATCTCATCCTCCGTGCGCGGTTGACTCATAACTTGGCGAAGCATTTTCCGCATCTGGGCCAGTTCATCTTCCAGCGCCTGAATTTTTTCCCCGCGCTCTCGCTCCGCGTTGGATACTGCCGCAGGGGACGGACCCGAAGACGCGGCCTTGATGATCCGCGGCACGGGCGCCTCCGGTGCTTGTGCCGAAATCGATTCGGTTGGGGGCGCCACTGCCTCGCCTGTCCCTGTCGTCGCCGAGACCACCGGCACGGTCATCGGTTCCATCTGCGCGCCAGGCGGCATGGGAGACGCTGCAGCTGATGGTGGATACGAAACACGTTTCGGTACGGCGTGCACCGCCGCCTCTGCCGGGTACGCGGCATGCGCCTTTGACGTGGCCCGCCTTACTTTCGGTGTCGAAGGAGTATCCATGGGAATGAAAGCCATTTCGGCGGGCGCCTCGCCCAAGCGAGCGGCCAACTCCGCCGAACGAGCCAAGGATACTCCTTCCTCGGTGCCCGCCGTCTTATACTGCCTCAACACCTGTCGTGGCGCGCTCTGCCGCGGCAACGGAGATGTCGCAGGCGGCACAGACTCCTCTGCTGTCGGACGGCGACGGGATGCAGGCGGAAGCTTCACACGAGGACGGTGAGGCGCATCATCCACCGCTGCCGTGACCTCGACAACTTCCTTGCTCTTATAGCCAAGGAAGCCTCCCTGGCGATATCGTTTCGTATGAAGGATAACTGCATCACGGCCCAGTTCATCTTTGACCATTGCCATGGCCTCTTTTAGATCGGCCGCCTTAAAGACCTTGATACGCAATTATATCTTCACCACCCCAAGAATTTGAAGTTCAACGCTTTGCTCAATCTCCGCATGGGAGAGAACAATGACGCCCTCAACGGAGCGCTCCACCAACTTGCGGAAATACGGACGCACCGCCGGGCTGGTCAGCACGATAGGCTGATAGCCCATATTTGTCAGCTTGGCAAGCTCCGTATGCAGAGAAGCCAAAAGCCGCTGCATCGTATCCGGGTCAAGGCTCACATAGGAACCGCGATCCGTCCGCTGCACCGCCCCGGCGATACGGTTTTCGATCGCCGAGTCGAGGGTGACGCAGGGGATCGTGTTGTTTTGAGCATATTGCTGAGTGATCTGGCGGGCCATGGCATGGCGGATATACTCTGTCAGAATATCCGTATCCTTCGTCGCCCGGCCATAATCTGCCAACACCTCGAAGATCGTCTCCATATCCCGAATGGAAATGCGTTCCCGCAAAAGATTCGCCAGAACTTTCTGCACCTCGCCGACGTTCATCAGTTCGGGAATAACTTCGTCCACCAGGGAGCTGTTGGATTTCTTGAGATTTTCTACCAGATCCTGCGTCTCTTTACGCCCTAAGATCTCATCCGCGTGAGTCTTAATGACCTCCGTCAGATGCGTCGCCAACACCGACACCGCATCCACCACTGTATAGCCGTTGAGTTCCGCCTGTTCCCGCTGTGCTTCAGTAATCCAGAGCGCCGGCAGGCCAAAGGCCGGTTCCGTCGTCTCAATTCCGGCGATCTCTTCGAAAACCGTTCCTGAATTCATGGCCAAGTAGTGATCAAGTAATAATTCGCCTTTAGCTATCTCAATTCCTTTTAATTTTATGATATATGCGTTAGGTTTTATTTGAATATTATCACGGATGCGAATGGTGGGAACCACCAGCCCCAATTCCAAGGCGCACTGGCGGCGAATCATCACGATGCGCTCCAAGAGATCGCCGCCCTGCCCCGTATCTACCAAAGGAATCAGGCTATAACCGATCTCCAGTTCCATGGGATCAACCTGCAGCAGCGAAACAATATTCTCTGGGCGCGTCGCTTCCTGTTTCTTTTTCGCTTCCTTCTGCGCTTCCGCCGTCTCCTGTGGCGTTTCCGCCCGTTTACGAAGATTATAGCCAATGATCGCCGCCAACACAGCGAGGCTGGCAAAGGGAAGCCCCGGCAGGCCTGGAACGACGGCCAGGAGCAGCAAGACGCCGCAGGCGATAAAGAAGACCCGCGCGTTGCGGAAAATCTGGCCCACCAAATCGCTGCCCAAATTACCACCGTCGGAGGCGGCCCGCGTGACGATGATACCTGTTGCCGTCGAAATCATCAGCGCTGGGATCTGATTGACCAGGCCCTCGCCTACCGTCAGGAGAGTATAGTTTTGCAGCGCCTGCACCGCCGTCAGATTCCGCTGCACCATACCGATGACAAAGCCGCCGGTAATATTGATGATGATGATAATAGCGGCGATGGCGTCCCCTTTCACGAACTTCGACGCACCATCCATCGCCCCGTAGAAATCCGCCTCCCGCTGGATTTTCCGCCGTCTGAGTGCCGCTTCCGCATCGGTAATCGTTCCCTGATTGAGATCCGCATCGATGGCCATCTGTTTACCGGGCATAGCGTCCAACGTGAAGCGGGCCGAAACCTCCGCCACGCGTTCCGCGCCTTTGGTGATGACAATGAACTGAATGATAACTAAGATGACGAACACAATAAAACCGACGACCGCATTACCGCCGACAACAAAGTTGCCAAAAGCGGTGATGACCTCGCCGGCATAGCCGTCCAACAAAATCAGGCGCGTGGAAGAGACGTTCAGCGCCAGTCGAAAGAGCGTGGTGAGCAGCAAAAGAGAAGGAAACACCGAGAGATCCAATGCTTCCTGATTGTAGATCGTGACCATGACAATGACGATCGCCAGCGTGACATTGACGC